>NZ_JAGJEE010000037.1:0-55392 GCF_018100885.1 Pseudoalteromonas sp. MMG013
CATCAGTTCCAATATACACATGGACCCTGACCTACGTCAGGGCGACGAAGAAGTGTTGAGCTTGTGGAAGATGAATGAGTGTTGAGCTTGTGCGAGACGAGTAGATGCTGAACTTGTGTGAGACGAATGAGTGCAGAACTTGTGTGAAACGAATGAGTGCAGAACTTGTGTGAAACGAATGAGTGTTGAGCTTGTGCGAGACGAGTAGATGCTAAACTTGAATGTTTCAACAATAAAGGGCATGCCAAAGCCTAGTTCACCCACGTCGTCTTCCTGAACTTGATTCAGGATCCACGCACATCAGTTCCAATATACACATGGACCCTGACCTACGTCAGGGCGACGAATGAGTGCAGAACTTCAGTGAGACGAAGAAGCGTTGAACTTGGGTTAGACGAATGAGTGTTGATCTTGAATCGAGTTGGAGGGAATAAACACATTGACACGCTGCTTCCACTTAACTTCCATTAAGTGCGCTAAAGTCACAAAACAATAAAAAGGCCCATCCATGAGCCTACATACTATAGGAAAAGTAATGCGCTTACTCTCATAATGAGTGTTGCTACGTTACAGCCGCAACTGTAGTAATAAATTATGGAACAATCATGAAGAACACGATGTTTATCGTAAAAACAGTATCCAAAACCAACGAAATACTTTCGATATGTTTCCAAGTTTATGCATTAATACAAGTAATTTACATTTACACATCAAAGAATTTTCCAAGGTGTTTGAAAGAAAATCTTTAAAAGGCATAAAAACATATGGTTAGCTGTACTTAAAACAAGCAAAAAACAATTTCATGATAATTAACAGTACAAAAAACAGCACAATAGGTTAACAAATAAACACACAATTAAAATAATTGATTATTTTTGTTTACAACTCATCATCATTAATTTAGCATGTGTCCCACATTAAGGGCATATTTCTCTAGGCACTTAGTGAACTTCAATGAGTAGAGTTTTAGTCAACAAGGACGTTGGCTGGTTTTTATCTTCCTTAGCACACTTTAAAGGGTGTAGTTATGTTTGGCAGGCCTATGGCCTGCTTTTTTTTACCCTGTTCACCTAAAGAAAGCCGTTAACTGGCTCTCCAACAATCATGTAAAGTTTACCCTTCTTAGATATTTTTAAGGTAAACTGAGCTAAATCTCTACATGGTCCTCAATAATGACGCTTCGCAAGCCTTATTCTGTCTTAGTCGTGATCTACAATACAAACAACGAATTTTTATTGATCCGTCGTACCGACGACCCTACTTTTTGGCAATCTGTAACTGGAGGAATTGATGAACATGAAACACCAACACAAACTGCGTATAGAGAGCTCAAAGAAGAAACAGGCATTGATGCGCTAAAACTCGGAATAGATATTTATAACCATAATAAAACAAATAATTACGAAATAAGACAGTGCTGGAGACATCGCTATATTAGCAATGCCACAATAAATACAGAGTACGTATTTAGCATCTGTGTGCCCATAGCAACCCCTATTGTACTCGACCCAAACGAACATACCGCTTATCAATGGTTGCCACAATCAAACGCCGCTGAACTGGCTTGGTCCGACAGTAACAAACAAGAAATTTTAGCGATTACGTTTAACCCTAAAAACTAAATAATCCTTGTTTTCATAAATAAATTACGTTATCAATATAAGCTCTATACCGATATAAAGGACTGAACGATGAAATTATCTTTAAATAAAAAAAATATAAAAACACTCACAAACGATAAGACACAATTACCACAAGAAGCAACCATGCTCATTGGCGGCGCAGGTAAACATTCGGGTCCAACTTTATGTACTGCAATTGGCTTAAATGCCGTTAACTCTCGCCCGTCTAACTGTACAGCTAATACACATAACTAAAAACTCATAGGGCATTTATACTGATAATGCCCTATTCTATTTACATGCTCTGTAACCACGACCCAACACACAACTAAAGTTGGCGTTTCAAACTGCCAATGGTAACGTAAACTCTCGGTATTACTCACGTTCAGTCATTCTATAATTTTCAACTGAACATACACTCGATAACATATAAGGGAACATTATGGATCCAGTCTCGCAAATATTTAACCTTCTTTTTAATATAGAAGTTGCACTACTTATTTTTGTCATCATCGTTTTAAAAAGCGGTATAAAATTCGTTCCTCAAAATAAAGCATGGGTCGTTGAACGATTTGGTAAATATCAATCAACAAAAGAAGCTGGGCTTAACTTTATCGTGCCATTTATTGACCGCATTTCTGCAGATAGAAGTTTAAAAGAACAAGCCGTCGACGTGCCTTCTCAATCAGCAATAACCAAAGACAATATTTCTCTTATTGTGGATGGTGTGCTCTACTTTCGCGTATTAGACCCATATAAAGCAACTTACGGGGTAGATGACTACATTTTTGCCGTCACGCAACTTGCGCAAACAACGATGCGTAGTGAGTTAGGTAAAATGGAGCTAGACAAAACATTTGAAGAACGAGATTTACTCAATACCAATATTGTGTCAGCCATTAACTCAGCATCAGAGCCTTGGGGAATTCAGGTACTACGTTATGAAATAAAAGACATTGTGCCACCTCAATCAGTTATGGAAGCAATGGAAGCGCAAATGAAAGCTGAACGTGTCAAACGTGCACAAATATTAGAATCTGAAGGTGATAGACAATCTGCCATCAACGTCGCTGAAGGTAAAAAGCAAGCACAAGTTTTAGCAGCTGAAGCTGATAAAACGGAGCAAATCCTCACCGCTGAAGGTGAAGCTCAAGCTATTATTGCCGTTGCCGATGCACAAGCCGCTGCGTTACGTAAAGTAGGTGAAGCCGCAGATACAGAACAAGGTCAAAAAGCCATACAGCTCGACTTGGCGACCAAAGCCATTGCTGCAAAAGAAGCCATTGCTAAAGAGTCTTCTGTGGTATTGCTACCAGAAAACGGCACTGATGCCAGTTCACTTGTTGCTCAAGGCATGTCAATCATCAATAGCCTTAATAGCAAACAAAAGGGGTAAGTTGTATGAGCTACTTTATTGAGAATACTGCACAAGCATTAGTCATTCTAGGAATTCTGGCTTTGATCATCGAAGTAGCTGTACTGGGTTTTGCCACTTTTGTATTGCTGTTTCTGGGGCTCTCTTTGGTGTTTTCTGGCGGTATGATGTATGCAGGTTTACTCGAACCCAACTGGCTTAATGCGTTGTGGGTTAACGCCATACTGACTTTTGGTTTTGCACTGTTATTGTGGAAACCGCTAAAGCGTATGCAAGAGAATGTTGACAGTAAGCAAGTTAACAGTGATTTTGCTGATATTGAATTCACGTTAGAGCATGAATTAAACCATGAAGCTAACGTACAGCACGCTTATTCAGGTATTCAGTGGCAGTTAAAATCTGAAAACCCCATTTCAAAAGGGACTGCGGTGCGAGTAACTAAAAAAGAAGTGGGTGTATTGTGGGTAGAACCAAAACCTTAATTTAAATGTGCTCATTCCCCGATAAGTAAAAATGCGGCGCGTGTACGAAAAAGGGACGTACATGCTTGCCGCATCTGTTATATAGCACTCGATGCTATGCCACAGCTAATCTTGTGAACAAAAAAACCTACAGTAACTCTTTGTCATGAATAAACTTTACTAATTCTGACGCTATTTGTTGATGTTCGGCTTTTGTTGGATGCCAAATACAGCCACTCAGTTGAGAATTAAAGCTATGAGAATATAGATTCGACTCCCCTTGCTGCTGCAACCGTTTAATGGCTTGTTCTGTAGATGAAATAATCACATCATATGGATAGGCAGGACGTGGCATAAATACAATTGTTCGATCTGGATAACGACTACGCAACGTACCTACAAAGCTCACCATTTCATCTACCCATGCTTGTTGCACCTGCGTTATATCATCCCATGGTTCATGAGGTTGAGGGTCTGTGCTAAAGTCATTAGTACCCACTTCTACAACAATCAAGTCAGGATACGTATCTTGATAGAGTTTATTCGTGCCGTATACGCCACCCGCTCTGTCATAATAATACGCTAAATCATGGTGAGTTTGGTTGCCGGCCCAATTACGAATAAGGCCCAAACCAGAAAAAGAGACTTGAGTAAAACTGGTATTCAACGCCTTCGATGTCACATAAGGAAACGCCAGACGAGCATTGCTGGTTTCAACCACTTCACTCCAAGTACATTGGCGTTTATTTGATTCACTGCCAAACCCCGCACTGATTGAATCTCCAATATAGAGAATATGCTTTTGGTTTTGCCACACGCCCTCTAAACGGCCGTCAACATTAAAACTATGAATTGTGGCAAACTCATCATAATTTTCAGTTCTTTTTACCACCTCAACCAACACTTCACTGGCAGTTTCTTGACTAAATAACTCAAAAGACTGTGGTTGACCTGAATAGTCTGTCACTATTTTTTTATGAAAACGACCATTAACCAATATATCAAATTGATCGCCATAACCCGTCAATTCAATGTCGATACTGCGACCTATTAACTTGGTTTTAAAATAACTACCAGGCCAATTAAATTGGACTTGTCCACTGTCATAACTTTTAACAATACGCCCTTCATATTGAACGGCATAATGGGTTGCTTGTAATGACTGAGCTTGTACGGTCGCCGCAATACCCAGCGCTAATAAACTAGAAATTACCTTATACATGTTGTTGTTCCTTTATTGCATTCGGAACTAGTTAACTTAGTTTTCACACGAACAATTCGCAAGCCTTACCAACTTGATTTTTATTGAATTTCAATTATCTGAAACCGACTGTTGATTGCACCCGAACAATGCACGTAAAATACAATCATTATTATTTAGATAGGCAATTGTATCGTGTCAGCCCCTATTTTGGTTATTGAAGATGATCCTTTATTAAATCAGCAAGTGTGTGCATTACTCGAAAAACGAGGATTTAACGTAACCTGTGTCCATGATGGAGAGCAGGGTTTAACGCAAGCATTAGCACATGATTATGAACTCATCATTCTCGATATTAGGCTCCCCATCATAGAGGGTTATGAGGTACTGTCACAATTACGTAAATGTAAACAAACCCCAGTACTGATTTTATCAGCATGCGGTGCTGAACAAGATAGAATTAAAGGCCTAAGTATGGGCGCTGATGATTACTTACCTAAACCCTTCAATATTGAAGAGTTAATACTGCGTGTTGAAGCAATTTTACGTCGCTCGCAACACACAGAAAAAAACCCCAATAATTATGTTCTTAAAACAAATGGGCTATCACTGAACAAACGTCAGCTTCATGCCCAATTTAACGACGTACACATTGAAATGACCGCCATACAATTTAAGCTGCTTTGGCACCTCGCTGAACATGCCGGTGAAGCGCTCAGTAAGCCTTACTTATACCAACAAGTGTTAGAACGTCAGTTCAGTCGCTACGACCGCAGTCTCGATATGCACCTTAGTCGGCTTAGAAAAAAGCTCATTGCCGTCGGTATGAGTGCTGAATCAATCACCACATTACATGGCCGGGGTTACTCTTTTAATGCGTAATCCGTTAAAAACACATTCTTTTTTTACAAAACTGTGTCTGCTCATTATTGCCGGCGCGGTTTCTCTTTTTTGGCTCATCGACGTACTGGCCAGTTACACTGAAATTAAAATGAGTCAACTTGAAATGCGCCATCAAAACACGCTACGACATTACGGTCAGCATGCCGAAAAGCTATATTTGGCTGGTGACTTAGAAACACTGAAACAGTACATAGACACAATTGAGCAAAATGAAAATACATGGGCTGCCGTGGTGCAAAAACAAGTCACGCCCGTGGCAAACAGCACGCTTACTCCCTTATTTAGCGACCATATTTCTCTTGGCCGCGATGTCTCTTGGAAAATACACTTATACTTTAACTACAATCCCATTATGGACGTGCCTTTTGCCGATAAAAAAACACACTTTCTTATTCAACTCCCAGCCCATATGCGACCGGGAGACTATTGGAAGCTCGCATACTTAACCTTGCAGTTTATTTTGCCCATGATCTTTTTAGCCGGATTTTGCATCCTCATATATCGCGCAATTATGGTGCCTTTAAAACAACTAGAACATGCCACGCAAGACTTTGCAGCGGGTAAACTCGGTACACGTATCAGTGATAAAATTTCAACTACCGACAGTGAATTTAAGAAAATAGCCGCAACATTTGATCAAATGGCTGACTGTATTGAACATACCATCGAATCTCAAAGGCAGTTTATTGCTGATTTCTCCCATGAAATCCGTACCCCCATTGCGAGAGTCGAAACCGCTTTGAATTGTGCGGAGCATGCTATAGAAACACAGAATATGTTAGCCCGAATTCGCAAAGACTGCACTGCCATGCGTACACTCGCCGAAGATACATTGACACTCACTTGGTTAGAAAATGAATCAGCCACAATGCGTCAAGATATTGATCTGGATACTTTTGATTTAATCGACCTCATTGATAGCATTATTGAAGATGTGCAATTTGAAGCACCCCACATAAAATTTTTCACACACTGTGCGAGCAGCTTAAAAATACACAGTAATAGTCGCATTTTGGGCCAAGTTATTGAAAACCTGTTAAGAAACGCCAGCCGCTACGCAAAAAGCCACATCACGGTAACCATGCCCAACCCGCATGAAATACACATTACAGATGATGGGTGCGGCGTTCCAAACGATGCATTAGACGATATATTTAAGCCATTTTATCGCGTAACTTCAGCACAAAAGAGCAATGGTTTTGGGCTTGGGTTAGCACTGTGTAAACGTCACATACACCACCTAGGTGGTCATATTTCGGCTCACAATCAAGATGCAGGTGGCTTAACCATTTCGATATCGCTCAATAAACTGTCACCGTAAATGTAACAGTTGTAAAAGTCCTTTCGGTTCCCTTATAAACAATGAATAATACACGACATTGATAATTATTCGCATTTACAAAATAGGCAATTCACATGCAGTTCTCTCGCTCTCCTCTTTATATCGCAATGGCAGCTTTATCCACTGCCGCACTTATTAGCACACCAGTACAGGCCGATGAACAGTCAGATAAAATGGAAATCATCGAAGTTCATGGCAAAGTATCTGATGCTGATCAGATCATTGGCCAAGCTCAAATGGCACAACTTCAAGCCAATGACTTAGGCGACATATTTAGAAGCCAAGCCGAAGTTTCAGTGGGTGGTTCAAATCCTATTGCACAAAAGATTTATGTACGTGGCTTAGAAGACACCATGCTAAATGTGTCTATTGACGGTGCTTTGCAAGCGGGTTATTTATTTCACCATCAAGGCCGATTAACCATTGAACCTGAACTCCTTAAGCAGGTCGATATTGTGGCTGGAGCCGGTGATGCAACGTCAGGCTCTGGCGCTCTTGGTGGTGCAATTCGATTTTTAACCAAAGATGCCAGTGACTTACTCTCTGGCGATGAGCAATTTGGTGGTAATGTTAAGCTTGGCTACTATGGTAATAGCGAAGGTTTTAAAGCCAGTCTCACCGCCTACGGTCATATTAATGATAATTGGTCTGGCTTAGTAACCGTGCTAAAACGCGATACTGAAGACATGGAAGATGGCAAGGGCAACACCATTGCTTACACCGCATCAGAGCAAGAAGTTGGGTTTGCAAAAATCAGCGGTGAATTGAGTGATACCCAAACCATTTCAGCCAGTTATGATATGCGCCAAGACAACGGCACACGTTTACTTCGTGCACATTGGCACCCAAGTAGAAAGAACTTTGCACTACCACAAGAAAGTGAGCGTACAACCAGTACCGTAAATTATACGTATAATCCTGGTTCAGAGTTACTTAATGTGCACCTGAACGTATTTAACACTGAAAATTTTATTACACACGACCACCCGCTTCATCAAGGTGTTAATAATACCTATCATGCAGTATATGATTCTACTGGTTTTGATTTACGTAATACCGCACAGCTGAGCAATACCAAGATTGTTGCAGGGGTTGATTACCGTTCAGATGAAGCAAAACTACAAAACATCGGCACTAAATCTGAAACGGAAGGCCTTGAAAAAGGTAAAGTGTTCGGACTCTATGTGCAAAATTACATCGACGTTACTGAGCAATTTCAGATCAGTACAGGGTTACGTTACGATAACTACGAGCTCGTTGATGACAATAGCGTAACCATGAATTCGAATGGTTTTAGCCCTAACATCAATATGAGCTATGCCATTACTGAGGCGTTTTCACTAAATGCTGGTTTCGCACAAGCACTGCGCGGCCAAAAAGTAAAAGAGCTCTTTGTACTGGGCTATTACGACAACGATATCAATTTAAAAGAAGAACAAGCTAACAACTTTGAAGTGGGTTTCAAATATTTAGGCGACCGCTTAACCGTCACGGGTAATGTGTTTGATTCAACGATCACAGATGCCGTTTCAACCTTAAAAAATCACGGTACCATTGAGCATACCCTGCTAACTAATGTGGGTGACATTGAAAATAACGGTTTCAATCTACAATCTCGTTACCGTTTTGACAGTATGAGCGTAAATTTAAGCTATAACCACAGTAAACCTAAATGGGAAAACCATGTCAACCCAGCTCTGAGTGGCGCAGCCATTAGCGACCAAGACTGGTCAATTGGTACTAGCTCTGGTGATACTTTAACAGCCGGTATTAATTACACCGTCTCAGACGATTTAGAAGTGAGCTGGAATAGCCGCTTTGTAAAGCGATTAACCAATTCTGGTGTGAATGTGTGGAGCAACCAAGCCTTGCCAGAAAAAGCTGGCTATGCTGCTCATGACTTGCAAGCAACCTGGTATGTCATGGGAAGCGAAGAGCTGGTAGTTGAAGCCGCAGTCAAAAATATCTTTGATAAGTTTTACTATGACCACGCGACCTATGCAGCACTTGGCCCTGTTGACTCAGGTGTCGCAGAGCCAGGCCGTGACGCACGTGTAACACTGGTTTGGAAGTTTTAACCTATATAGTTGAACCAACAAGTAACACAAGTGTCATAATTAATGAAACTACTTGTTGTTAATAAAAGCGCAGTGTTTATGACACTGCGCTTTTTCTTTGCCTAAAACAACTTATGTTTGCTTGTTCCAGTAAATATCACACTATATATCTGTATAACTTAGTTACATTTATCCAGTTTTTTCCAAACATTCCATTGTGAAGAGTAGTTCGCCGGGTTTTGGTTACGCGTCCACCACTTTGCTTGGTAAGTAAAACCATCATGACTTACTTTATTACCCGCAGTGTATACTGAGCTCGCTTGCCAAGCAGGAGTATCACAGCCAGTTGGTTTTGCGGTAACGCTAAAACGGTGTGTTTCAGATTGTGTCGCAAGACCTAATGAATCAGTCGCGACCGCATATACACTATAATTACCAACACTTGGTACTGTTACCGTAGCCTCATAAGGTGCCTGTGCACGCTTTATTTGTGTACCATTCACAAAATAGACAACGTGCTGTAAGTCTCCATCAACATCTGAGGCATTTACTTGCAAAGTTACCGTACTGCCCTGCTCAAACACACTGCCATTATGCGGTGACAGTAAACTAACACTGGGTGCAGTTGGCACAGGTTCCGCGCCTTTGACCGTCACGTTAACAGATACAAGTTCTGATTTGGCTTGCTTATCATCAACCGCTTCGGCGCTTAAACGATAGGTGCCTGCTGCCTCAGGTTGCCAGTTAAAGCTAAAAGGTGCGGTACTTAACGAGGTCAATAAGGTGCCATTAACACTAACTTTAACGTGTTTCACTTGGCCATCGATATCATTTGCAGCTAGGTTTACGGCAACATTGTCGCCTATCGTCACAGTACTATTCGTATCTGGGCTTACAAATCGTATAGTCGGCGCTTTATTTGGCTGCTCTGTGTCTGAACCACACTCTAATCCTTTTTTCCATACACCCCATGCATTAGCATTGGTTGCAGGACTTTGGTCACGGTTCCACCATTTAGCGGTATATTCAAACCCTTCAAAGGCCACTTTATTGCCTTGTGTATACACTTGGCCTGCTCGCCACTGTGCCGTATTACAATCACTTGGGTTAATTAAGTTGAATACCACAGCAGGTGCATTAACAGTCAGCCCTTCATTATCGGTGACTGTCGCTGTGACGACATACTCACCTTTCGTGTTACTTTGAAATTGTGTTGTATAAGGTGCTGAAGTCAGAGTTTTATAAACCTGACCATTTACGCTGAATACCACTTTTGACACTTCACCATACTCGTCCTCTGCGAGTGCTTTTAGCTCGATATTCGTACCCACAATATGGCGGCTGTTGTTAACTGGGCTAGTGATATCAATGGTTGGCGCTTTATTGTCGGTGCAGGCAAACACTCCTACTTTACTAAACGCATCCCCTACCGCTTGGATATCATAACCAAAGTCTTTTGCGGCATCGGTGACGCCACACGCTAACGACTCATAATTACCATTATAAACCCAATAATTTTTATTGGCATGAAGCATCACTTCATAGGCTTTTTTCACACCCCAGTTCTCAGTCGTAGAGAGTAAGTAAAAAGCACGGTTGAACACCCCAGAGCTATAATGAACATCTAAGCCACTTTTGTATTCACTGGCATGATCAATAGAACGGCCATCTTTACTTGGCATATCTAAATAACGCATCGCATCAAGGTTTTTAAAAATACGAGCGCCAATTTTCCAGTCAACTACACAGCTGCCATCAGCTTGCTCGCTCAGATAACATTCCAACGCTTCAGATGTCATATCTGAAAAAGACTCGTTAACGCCACCAGATTGTGCACTATATACAAGTTTTGAGTTTTGATGTGTCACACCGTGTGCAACCTCATGGGCAATAACACCTAAGGAAGTAAATGGATATACACGATGATCACCATCGCCAAACGTGACTTCTTTACCATTCCAAAACGCATTTAAGTAGTCTTGTCGATAATGAATACGCATCACCAAGTCACTATTCAAAGCACGACTATCAAACCATTCATGAAACATATCTATGGTTGCTTGACCATAAAATACCGCATCATTGAGTGGTGAATATGCGCCATTGATGGCTTTGTGGGTATTTTCAAAACAAGGGAATTCAAAAGTATGGGTATTCGTTGTACCGTGCTCCATATCGATAACGCGGATATCGCGATCTTTCATTGCACAGTGACCATTCCCTAAGTCGGTCGCATTAAATTTGGCTTTTGACTCACCAAAATAATATTTGCCTGTTTTTTCATTACCACCCGGCCCCATGCCGATTTTTGCGTGTGCCAACGTCTCTGTTTGACTTAATACTTCACCCGTGCCCGCATCAATTACAAATTCAGGACGTGTTGGGTGTTCCAGTGTTTCTGCATAAAACGTAACAATATAGGCAAGACGAAAACCATCTTTATACGGGTAAACAACCAGCTCTGCGTGTTCATCATTGGTAAACTGTATATTCGCCACATTTTGACGACCATACTCAATGGCCTGCGACTCGTCAAAGCTCGGAGCAGTCACGTCAACATAGACATTTTCAACCACGCTGCCACTCACTGACTTAATTGTACCTTGGCGATGATTTAGTGCGCCTACATAGTTTTCAGCGTCATGATGAGTGACAACTTCACCACCGTACACACGCACGCCGCGATAATGTTGACTGCGGCGGATGTGTTTGCCATCTGCTGAGCGCTGATGCGCTTTAAATTGTAACGACGTTTCATTATTACCCTGAGTAGAGAACTGGCTTTGCTGAGGTGAAAAAACATCCATAAGCTTTTGCTTTAATTCTACATTTGTATGTATCTGCGTAGCTTGACTGGCATAAAGCGGGAAACTACTGGCAGCAACCAGTAGCGCGATTGGGGTTAGTTTGAACATAATGATCTCTATAATTTTTGTTTTTGTAAAAAGGGCCTCCTTGCCCCAATCGTGTGTTAGTTAAATAGACTTTAGGTTATAGCTTGCGCCACACAGCATTGCTGCCCGGTGTTTGGCCTCGTGTCCACCAGCGTGCTTGGTATTTAATGCCATTGTGCTTTACTTGATCGCCACCGGTGTAGACTAAATCACTGCGCCAGTCACGAACCGTGCCGTCATCAGGAATGATCTCTTGCCATACACCGCCGTTACTTGGCACAGCGCCTTTGGTCCACCAACGCGCTTTATATTGCACGCCGTTATACCAAACGATGTTGCCACCCACATACACGGTGTTTGCATTCCATGTTGTTTTATCTGGCTCCGGTGTAGGATCTGGCGTAGTTTCTGTATTTTTCACCGTCACGCTAAACTTACGCTCAACCGTATTCACCCCATCAGAGACTGAAACAGCGCCTGTTACACGTTGATCTTGTTCTACTTCTGAGGTGGTCAATACCACTTCACTGCCTGAGCCGACAATGCTATGACCTAGTACTTGCCAGCTATAGCTCAATGACTTTCCTTCTGGGTCAGAAGCCACCACGCTCAGTGCAACTTCACTGTTTTCATCCACAACAATGTCTGTAACTTCTGCCACACTCGGCGCTTTATTTTCTACGACAGGTGCACTCACCATTACTTTGACCGATGCAGTTACATCATTAACTCCATCAGATACCGTTAAATTCACGGTATAGACGACATCTTTTGTGGTCTCTGGCGCTGTAATAACGAGTGTTTCATTATTAGCAGTCAAAGTTAACGCACTGTCTCCCTGCCAAAGGTAAGTCAGAGGCTTTGCTTCTGGATCTGTTGCTGTCGCAACAAGTTGAACCGTCTCACCTGATGCAACCGTTACTTCGTTAATTAACTCAAGCGTTGGCGCATGGTTTTTAGGAGGAACTGGCGTTGATTTTCCGGCAAGACCTTCATGCATCGCATTTAATATGTCACCGTTGTCTGCATCAATTTCCCACGCAAATAAGCCACCTAGATTGTGCTCACGTACATATCGGCCTTTTGCTTGTACTGAGCGTGGGCTATCATACGTTACCAATGTGCCTTTTTGCTGATTCCACACATATGCGGCTTGTGCTTGCTCGTCATAGCCAACCTCAAAACCGTTCACGCCCTGCTCATTTGCACCAATCATATGAGACTTGAGCCCCTTATAATCAATCACGCCCGCTTCCCACACGCCCTGAGACGTTGAACCACGTAATTTACCGTTAGCTGGTGCTGTCATTGGGTTGCCTGCAATAGTCGCATTTTCAGGTTTCACCCCTTCCCAACCACGGCCATACATAGCAGCACCTATTACTAGCTTTTCGCTTGGCACGCCTTGTTCAAGCAACAACTTAACCGCATTGTCTAATGTATAAGCAGGCCCTTTGCGCGGCTCACCGTTTTCATCTACACCTGTGCCATTACATTCATTTGCTGATAGATGCGACCCGCAATAAATACCTGTTTGATGCCCAGTTACGTTGTTCCAACCACCATGAAAGTCATACGTCATCGCAAAAATGTAATCCATATATTGCGCAGCTTGTTGATAATCAACGTCTTCAATTTTGTCCCATCCAGAACCAATCGCAGAGGTTAATTCATATTCACGGCCAGTTTTCGCTTCAAGATCATCAAGCATAATGCGCAGCTCTTTCATCAGTGTCACATAAACTTCACCATCTTTGTCACTGCCTAAGTTCGGATTAGCGCCATCTCCGCCAGGGAATTCCCAATCAACATCAATCCCATCATAAAACTTCCAAGTGGTTAAGAATTCGCGCATCGACTTAACGAACGTGTCACGGTTGGCTTTATTGTCAAAGTCAAAGAACGGATCTGATAACGTCCAGCCCCCGACAGAAGGTAAGATTTTTAAGTCTGGATTACGCTGCTTTAACGCCATCAGCTGTGCGTAGGTACCACGAATTGGATCACTACTGCTTACACCTGGCAGTGCTTTTTGTACTGCTGCCCATGGGTCGTGAATCACTACTTCGTAATCTTCGGACCCCCCACATGCCAGATTTAATGCACGTAGGCTGTTACCGTTTTCAATTTCAGCCAGTGACTCATTTGGGCCACAAATTGGAATAAAACCATAGAGTAAATGGGTTAAGTTATCAGCTGGGATTTGCGTCACATCGAACTTACGACCATAAATGCCCCACTCTACAAAATATGCACCAACCACCGTATTAGGATCAGTATCAAACTGTTTATTATTTGGGTTAACATTTAATGGTAATGGTGCTAAATGACCTCCGTCAGTATCGGCAATCACAATCGGCTTAGTGGCACTTTTTACACACCCTGTTTCATCACACAGTGCAATTTGCAGTTGATGACGACCCGATTTTTTATACGGGAAGCTGATCACGCCACTTTTAGAACCTGGAGATAACTGACCTTCATTGACCAGTTCATTATCGAAATAAACCTGATAGCTATCACCACCTTTACCAGACCAAGCGTTCCACTCAATTTGAATGTTTACTTCTTCTTTTGCTTGAATAAGTTGTTTGTATGATCCACGACCATAAATATTCACGTCCACAAAGGAGTAATTTTGTGGCTTCCACGTGATACTGGGTGTTGATGGTGCTGCTACGGTACTTGAACTTGCCAGCGCAGCCCCAACAGCAACCGCTGAGAGTAAATATTTAAACATAGTTTTTCCTATAGTATGTTGTTTTGGTATTTATTATTTAATGCTTTTTTAACGCAATGAAATTTAATGTTTTATAAGGTGGTTATAGTTTCTGCCACACCGCATTGCTGCCTGGCTGCTGGCCTCGAGTCCACCAGCGCGCTTTGTACTTCTGGCTTTGAAAGGTCACAATGCTGCCCCCTTGATAAGCCGTACTTGTATTCCACGCATTGCTGCTATCGTCAGTTGTCACTAATTGCCACGCTTGGCTTTGATCTGGTCGCTGGCCTTTTACCCACCACTTAGCTCGATAGGTTTTGCCGTTATAAACCGCAGTATCACCAGCGGTATAAACTTTATTTGCTTGCCACGTGTCACCCTCTGGCGGTGTGGGTGGCGTTGGCGGGGTTACCTTGTTGGTAACAGTGATATGAAGTGGCACCGTTTTACTTAACAGGCCATCAGATACCGTAACCTGCCCGGTGTACTCAGTGTCTGCAGCCACGTCAGGTGCGCTGACTGTGATTGTTGAACCAGCGCCTGTATAGCTCAGCGCATTGGGCAACTGCCAGTCAAAAGTCAGCGTGCTTTGCTCATCGTCAAAGGCATGAACATGCAAGTGCTTACTGGTATTTTCTTCTAACGTTAATGGCTGTGGCGTATGTACTGTCGGCGCGGTATTAACGGGCTTTTTTACCACACTTAAGTTATAGCTATGCGCTGTGTCACGAACAAAGACCTGATTTGATGCCAGGTTTTGATGATCGAACGTCACATCACCTGATGCTGACTTAATACCAATTTGAATCAAATCTGGGTTATCTTGCACAACTTGCTGAGCCAATTGCATCGCCCAATCTAATGACTGCTCTGTTACTTTAAATTGCTGTTGAATTAGCTCTTGTCCGTTAGCATCAAACAGACGCAGCCATACTGTGTCACCTACTAATGCGTCTTGCCCCTGCTTTACGTAAAAACCAGCTGAGTGCCAAATGACCGGATCAGGCGTGCTATCTGTGCGTTCGATTGTAATATCACTACAGTTGTAGAACCCTTCTCCGACTACATCGTCTCTTTGCCAGCGGCTATATAAGATTGCATCACCTTTAAACTGCTCAGGTATAGCAACCGTCATTTCATAATATCTTTTACCATCTGGGGCCATAAAAAATGCCACATTGCCATGCTCTTGCACCAACTCAAGCTGATCCCAACGTAATGACTCTGTGCTGATCGCAGTCCCTGGTTTGGTTAAATAAAATTGCCAAAAACTGGGATTATGTGGTGTAGTGGCGCGATATCGGACT
Source organism: Pseudoalteromonas sp. MMG013 (assembly GCF_018100885.1). NCBI lineage: Bacteria > Pseudomonadati > Pseudomonadota > Gammaproteobacteria > Alteromonadales > Pseudoalteromonadaceae > Pseudoalteromonas > Pseudoalteromonas sp. MMG013. The sequence continues at coordinate 15,882 of NZ_JAGJEE010000037.1, forward strand.
TTTATATCTCCGTTGCTATTTGGCTTAACCACCGTGCGCTGCCAGTCAGCAGAAGCGATATTCATACCGGCTTTATTGGCATCGCCAGCGGCGCATAACTTGCCATTTGGCACTGCCGCTTCAACCGCAGTTTGATTATTAAAATCTGCCACGTTCGCTGCAAATTCATGCCTTTGAATAAACTGCACATGATCGCTTTTCACAAAGGCAGCTCTGCATGCCGCATTTGGAATATTGCTACCATCTTTTGGCCACCAAAAACCCCCTTGCTCTTGGCAAATGGTTTGCCGTGCTTTCGGGCTATCCATATATCCGTGGCCGTGCACCTGCGGTATAGCAGCCACAGTGATCCCCAGCGCCACCGCTGTTAGTGTTAATTGTTGTTTCATAAGTTTCCCTAGGGCCGCCAGCGGCCCTTGAATTAGACTGTGTGTTTTTCGCTCTCTAAACTAGGGTGGTTAAATATCACACAGCTTTTGCCACGCACCGCCATCAGACGGTGCGCTATTGGTCCACCACTTCGCCTTAAATACAGCTTGGTTGTGAATGATGTGGTCGCCACCTAACGCGTGACTTGGCAGCCCAGCCCAATTAGTACGCGGCCAGTTTGGATAGGTATTAAGCGTTGATACATCAATGCCATTACATTGCTTGTCTGATGGGGGGGTGCCATCGCCGGGATCCGGTGTGTCGTTGCTGGCAATAGGTAGTGCTGGGTACTCGGTAGCAAATGCATATTTTTTGCCGCCTTTTTCAATAACGAAATTTACTGGCCCAGTAATGGGTATGTAGTACATCACTTGCACATTGACTGTTTCGCCTTTTTTGAAAGACTCAAGCTGGCCACCCCATTGGTTTTTTAAGGTGATTGAAAAGCGATGGAATTCTTTTTCAAATCCGCCAATGTTATTACCTGAGGTATTTGAGCTGTCTAATTCAACTTGCATCCCAAGCTTTTTCTGTGCATTCCAATTTGACTTGAAAATAGCAGACGTTGACGTTGGTACGTTGAACGATATTTTTGCCCCCGTTAAGTCGATGTCTGAGTAGTTCGTAAAAGCAAAAGTAGGTCTGATCGGATAGTTTTGGTCACCCACAGGGAAGTCTTTTGCAACAAACCTCACATCGACCGTCGTTTCAGGTGGTGTAAACTGCGAATCCCCTAAGTGCGCTCCATATGCTTTGCCACTTTGATTGAAAGTGTCATACGCCAACGATGTCATCGTCGAGCCCATAAAGTATTCGCCTTTATTGGCATCAAATGCATAGTCACCGGCAAGCTCCCAAAACATCACACCGCCTAAGTCTTTATCAATAACGTACTCTAACTTTGTCTTCATAGACTCAGTATCTTCTATTGATAAGAACACTTTTTTCTGCGCATTCCACAGCCAAGGGGCAACTGCCACATCATCGTAATGACGTTCATATTTACCCGTCATAACATCATCAGGATCAGACTCTGGCGTCAGGCCATAGGTAGCCAAGTAACTGGGTACTATGCCATTTTCCAAATTTTTAGCATGCCATAACGGGTTGCTACCAGCGGCCACTTCTTGACCATTTTCAAGGTCGTGCCATAAGTTATCGATGCCAATCGCGCCGTTACCACATTTGTTTTTGTCGCCAATGCCAGTGCCTTTAGGGCAATCGCTTTGATTTGGCAGCGGTGCACGGCCCCATAAGCCATTCTCCCCACCGTTAACACCTTGAAAACCTCGGGTGTAATACGGCAAACCTATATTAATTCGTCCAGACGGTAATGCGCCTCTGAAATAATTCACCGCCCAATCGGTATTCAAATACCCAATACCACCAAACTCTTTGGTGCCATACACATTCCACACCTTCAACTCTGAATCTTTACCCGTGTCGAATAGCGGTGCATTGTGCCCCACATGGTCGTTCCATGCGCCGTGTAAGTCGTATGACATAATATTCACGAAGTCTAAGTATTGCGCAGTTTGAAAGGTTTCCATCCCGCGTAATAAATAGCCTGATGACGGTGAAGCAATGGTCAACATATAATGCTTGTCATCAGTTTCACCTGCTTTATCAAGGGCCTCACGTAATGCTTTCATCAGTACTTGATAAGATTTATTCAGCCCTGCACGACGTTGGTTGCTGATCTCAAAATCTTCAGGGTGGCCTGAGTCTTTCATTGACGATGGGTATTCGTAATCTACGTCTAAGCCATCAAAGCCATAGGTCCGTAAAAACTCAACGCTACTGGCAACAAATGCGTTAATGCCTGCGTGATTAACACTACCATCTTCATTGGTTGTCATGGTGTAAAAGCCACCACTGGCAATACGCTTACCCGTTTCGTCAAAGAAGCCGCCAGTCTCAGCCCAGCCACCGACAGAGATCATGGTTTTTACGTGAGGATATTGCTGCTTATATTTATTTAGGAGGTTAAAGTGACCCGTATAAGGGAGCGCAGGATCCATCTCAGCACCCGCGACACCCGGCCACGTCATATTGGTTGCCGCATTGTTTTCGGCATTTGGGTTACCAATGCTGATTTCATTTTTGGCGTTAACATGGGCAAATGCATAGTTGATGTGAGTGATTTTATCCCAAGGAATATCTTTAACGAGGTAACTCGGTTGATCATTCTTACCCGTTCTCCAGCTCGTAAAATAACCAATAACACGACGAGGATGATCAACCCCCATTTTTTCGCGTCCTTCACTGTCGTATATATCGCAGTAAGCAGGGGTTACATCAGGCGTTTGATACAAACCGGCAGGACGACAGTTTTCATGGCTATTTGGCTGGTCGCCTTTTTCTTTTACTGTAAATACCCGTTGTACTACTTCTGACTCAGCGCCATGCTCATCAATTGCACTTAACGTAAATACCTGACGGCCGGCTGCTTTCGCTTGCCAATCAAACTGGTGTGTTAATTCCGTCGTTTCAACCAGTATCTCGCCATTAAGACGCAACACTTGCTTGAGTGTATCCTCATCTAAGTCGTTAGCTTGAAGTGTAAAGCCAATGCTAGCGCCAACTTCCAGCTCTGAAGGCAATTGCGCTGCAAGACGCACAGTCGGTGCTTTATTTGTGTCTTTTGGTAAAGTGTTTACTGTCACTTTGCGACTAATTGAACGCCCCGTATCACCATCATTATCCAATGCCACCGCATGAAATTGATGCTCGCCGACCTTTGCCTGCCAAGTAAACAAATACGGCGCACTGTCTAACACTCGTACGAGTTCGTCATCATGATATACCGCTACTTGCTTAACAGAACCATCCAGATCTGTAGCTGAAAACTCAATGATAACGCTGTCATTTTCAACCAAAGTAATATCAGTAGCAGGCTTTAACCAATGCACGCTCGGAATTTTATTTGCCGTCTCTGAAGACGCGCATACCCCCAATTTGCTCCACTCTTGCCACTGACCTGAACGAAGCTTTGGTGAGGCTTTATTCCACCAATTTGCTTTATAAGCAACTTTGTCCTGCTGAACGTGATCACCACTGGTGTAAACGGTGTTTTCTTGCCATTTATCCAGCGGTGCACAATCAATTACTGCAAACGCTGAGCTGCTTAACATGGCAGCCGTTATTGCACTAAATTGAAAAACACGCCTATTTTCGTAGAAATACGACATAAACCCTTCCTAATTTGTATGTTTTTTGTTATTTGCGCTACTAAAAGATTACATATGTACCGATAGCCAGACACGGCGCAGAATTCTACACTTGATAAAACCAACCACAAGGGATTGGTTTAATTTAAAAAACACACAAAAAAGGATTAGAAATAAAATAATCTCAAACTATAAAATATACCGAAACCCATTGTTTTTATTGATTAAAACAACATAATAACAATAATAAAACCTGCTATTAGCACAAATTTCACACTACCAATTGACAAAATCGTGTATTTCAATCGTTACAAAACAAACTAATCAAACCAGTTGAAACTATGACAAAAACACTAGAAAAAATAAAAACTCCCATCATTTATGGTGGCTTATCTATTTTTCCGAAGTGATGCCATAAATAGAACGCACCACTTTGATAGGTGCTTTACGCTATAATCTATAAAATTTATGATGAAAGGCGATCAGTAGATGCGGATATTTAAACTGTCAATATGCGTTATTTTGACTTTTGTGTTGGGGTTCATAAGTGGTATTTATGCCTTACCCATTATCAGTGCACCAAACAGCCCCAGTATGCTAGAACTGGCGACTGCGACGCAACATACAAAATATAAAGGGCAGTTTGTCACTACTTTAAAAGATTCTGACCTGTTGCATTTTGCTAAAGGTGACGTCAGTGTTTCCAATGATAATATCGCCTTTAAAGGCAATATTGCGCCAGGTCCAGATTACCAACTCTATCTAGCGAAACGCTTCATTGAAACTGAAGCTGACTTCCATACATTCAAAGATAGTATGGCACACCTTGGGGACATTAAAACATTCGACTCTTTCATCGTCCCCATTCCCAATGCCATTAATATTGACGAATTTAACACTGTCATTATTTGGTGTGAAAGTTTTGGACAATTTATTTCTGCCGCGCAATATCAGTCAGCACACGCACTACCCGTTGTAAAAAAAGCCATTTAGTTTATTAAAAACCAAATGGCTTTGCATTGCTGGGTGTTGTCAGCAACCTAACAAGCTGACATGCAATGATCTGTAAAAATTAAGTCATTAAGCCGCTTGCTCTGTATTGCCATCATAACGGATAAGATAGTCAAATGCGCCGAGGCTCGCGGTTGCCCCTGCGCCCATGGCAATAATAATCTGTTTAAATGGTGTGGTAGTGACGTCTCCGGCTGCAAAAACGCCCGGCAGTGAAGTTGCGCCTTTAGAGTCAATCTCTATTTCGCCAAACTGACTGAGCTGAACACCAGACTCTTTCAACCACTCACTGTTGGGTACTAAGCCAATTTGAACGAAAATTCCGGCCAATGGAAGTTGATGTTCGCTGCCCGAGTTTCTGTCTGTATAATTCAAGCCAGTTACCCGTTTACCATCGCCAATAACTTGTGTTGTTTGAGCGCTTTTGATAATGGTGACATTCGCTAAGCTGTTGGCTTTTCTTATCAACACTTCATCTGCTCGCAAGGTATCCGCAAATTCTAAAACCGTTACGTGCTCGACAATATTAGCCAAGTCTATCGCCGCTTCAATACCTGAATTTCCCCCGCCAATCACTGCAACAGGTTTACCTTTAAACAATGGACCATCACAATGAGGGCAATATGCGACACCTCGGCCCTTATATTCAGCTTCACCTGGCACATTCATACTGCGCCATCGAGCCCCTGTCGCCAAAACAATCGATTTAGCCTTTAACTGTCCACCATTTTCAAGTTCAATGGTTAATACATCATCTCGGGTAATGTGCTTTGCTCGCTGACCTTTCATAACATCAACATCGTATTGCGTCACATGCTCTTCTAATTGAGCTACCAACTTAGGACCTTCTGTTGCTTTAACAGAGATGAAATTCTCTATGCCTAACGTGTCTGATACTTGGCCACCAAAGCGGTCAGCAACAACGCCGGTATTCAGTCCTTTTCGGGCTGAGTATATTGCGGCCGATGCACCTGCCGGACCACCACCAACAACCAAGACATCAAACACCGCTTTCTCACTGAGCCTCTTTGCTTGTTTTTGTTGTGCGCCACTGTCCACTTTATTGAGAATATCCGTTAAGCCAATAGCGCCTTGTGAAAATAACTCTCCATTCAAATACACTGCTGGGACAGCTAATACATTACGCTCATTGACTTCATCTTGAAATAACGCCCCATCAATCATCGTTGCTGATATTGTTGGGTTTATTGCCGCCATTAGATTCAGCGCTTGCACAACTTGCGGACAAGTTTGACAGCTCAAAGAAATATATATTTCAAAATTGAGTGGCCTATCTAAACTTTGTATCTGTGCGATTTCATCATCTGACGCTTTAGCTGGGTGGCCTCCGGTTTGCAATAGTGCTAATACCAATGAGGTAAATTCATGTCCCATAGGCACCCCAGCGAATTCAATATGGGTATTTTTCGTCGGTGACCGTACAACCATACTCGGCTTACGTATACCATTTTGGTGAGTTTCAATCACAGAGATCTTGTCACTCAATGATGATAAATCATCGCTTAGTACTTTGATTTCTTGTGATTTTTTACTATCATCAAGTGCTATAACCAGTTCAATTGGTGTTTTTATAGCGCTAAAATGGCTTTTTAATTGGTTTTTAATATTTTGGTCTAGCATGCTTGAGATCCTCACAGCAATAAAAATAAAGGGGTGAAGAGACCACCCCAATAAACAGCTTACTCGTTAGATTTTTCCAACTAAGTCAAGTGATGGTGCAAGTGTTTCTTCACCTGGCTGCCAAGATGCTGGGCATACTTCACCATCATGGCTTGCAATGTATTGCGCCGCTTGTACTTTTCGTAGTAACTCTTTTGCGCTGCGACCAATGCCTAAGTCATGCGTTTCAATCACTTTAATTTCACCTTCAGGGTTAATCACGAATGTACCGCGAAGTGCTAACCCTTCTTCTTCAATCATCACACCGAAGTTACGCGTAATACGTCCAGTTGGGTCACCTACCATTGGGAATTTAATTTTTTGAATCGTGTCAGACGTATCGTGCCATGCTTTATGTGTAAAGTGCGTGTCAGTTGATACTGAGAAAACCTCTACACCCATTTCTTGTAGTTGAGCGTAATAATCAGCAACATCACCTAATTCAGTTGGGCAAACAAATGTGAAGTCTGCAGGGTAGAAAAACACAATTGACCATTTTCCAAGTAAGTCTTGCTCGCTCACCTCTACAAAGTCACCATTGTGGTAAGCAGTTGCATTGAAAGGCTTAATTGTTGTATTTATCAAAGAAGTACTCATAGTTAAATTCTCTCTTTTAGTTACTGTTATTCAAGTGGGTTAGCGAACAATAATTAGCGTTACTAACCTTGTTCGCTTTGCTTGGTAACTAAGATAGAGCTTTGTGAGTAACAAATAAAATTGATTGTTTAGATTAACTCAATCGATATTTTGGATGAAATAAAACAACAGTCACCCTTTCGTGCGAAAATACCAATGAAGTAGACAAAACGTACCGTAAGCATTGTGCCTAAGGTATACTGATCACGTACAACATGAATACCTTAAATAATAAAGAGTCAACAATGCACCCATTCATAAACCATATCCAACTTGGCTACTTTGGCCTATTACCCTTTTTGGCTTGCGTGTTTTGGCCGTTGTTGCTAGGTACATCGATCATAGCCATCGACACATTTATCTATTACAGCTTAGGTATATTAGCGTTTATGGCAGGGACATTGTGGCGTGCGGGAGAACAATCTTACACGCACGCAGTGATGGCTGTACTGGTTGTGATCCCGTTTCCTTTGCTCGCACTCTTTAATGCTCCGACAGTACTGGGCTACCTCGCTGTTTCGTATCCTACGCTGTTGGTGTTTGAACGTGGTATGCCCGCTTGGCAAAATTACCATAAGGATTACCACAAGATGCGGTATGTGCTAACCTCTGTGGTATTTGTGTGTCATTTATTTATGTTAGCGCAAAGCGTTGAGTTAACGCGGTTATAGCCTATTTTTTAAATTATCTGCTATACATATAAATAAGATATTTGAAAGGCATGCATATGGTGGTTAGAGGGCTCCTCGTACTGATCTGGTTAATTGTCGCACTATTCACTGTGTGGAAATTCAATCAGCCTGATTTTTATTGGGATACCTTTGAGGAAATTTTCTGGTTCGGCTTGACCACATCTTTAATTGCACTTAGTCTGCCTCACTTCAAAAATACATTACTGCTATTTGGCTGGGCTTTATACTGCGCGGGATTGCTGCTTGATATAACGGATGATTTTATCAGTGATGCAACCTTCCCATTACTCGTACTCGATACCTCCTTAAAGAATATTGGTTTTTTAATCACCTGCTACGGCATGTTTGCAATGATCTTAACCAAACGCAGTGTCATTGGCTTACTCAACCAAGAAATCGAACAACGGCAAAAGCTGGAAGCACAATTACGTTACGAAGCCAATCATGATCCCCTTACCCAGATTGGCAATCGAAAAGCCTGTTTTGAAACATTTAATGACGTGAGTAACAAAAAACCTCTGTTGTTCTATTTTGACTTAGATGACTTTAAGCAAGCAAATGACAAATATGGCCATCACGTTGGCGACAATATACTCAAGGCGTTTTCTACTTCACTCGTCAAAGAGTTTGGAGACGCATTTTGCTTTAGAATTGGAGGAGATGAATTCGTTGCCTTTGCTGATAATACCCATTTAGATGTTTCAGTCTTAAGAGATTTATTACTCGAGCACATTTTTGAGTATGGCGTTGGATTGAGTATAGGCACAGCGGAAACAAACCCACAAGAACAACCCGATACTATAGTCCAGCGTGCAGATTCTAGTATGTACTCTGATAAAGCCAGTAAAATCGTTCGAACCCGACCGCGCCAAAATTAAGTTTTAGTTAACTCAAAATAGATTTACCTCAATAACTAAGTGACTTGTTGTAGCACTTTAGCTAATTCACTGATACCCTCAGCATTGAAAATTGTTTAATCAGGGATATCGGCCGTGTTAGATCAACTATTTAGTAACAAACACCAAAAACAAAAAATTGCAGATCTAGAGCGCTCAATCGAAGAGCTGACTCGTGAAAATACGCAACTTAAAGCCGACAATGATGACCTAACTGAAAAGCTCGTTCAAACGCAAGCGCAACTTAACGATAATACCGATAACCAATTACTCCAATGTGCTATGCATGGACTGTCACAAGTCCAGGGGATCCGCGAAACAGTTTTGCAAAGCTTCACTGATATTGATCAAGAAAGCCAGTCTATCACGCAAGTAAACAAGTCGTTTGAAACCTCTGAGAATTCGTTAAAGAATATTCTCCAAGGTATGGAGAGCTTGGCTGGCAATATGGGTGATATGACAGATAATATTTCAGGTTTGTCACAAATGGCTGATAACATTAATACGTTCGTGACAACCATTTCTAAAATATCTGACCAAACTAACTTACTGGCCTTAAATGCAGCGATAGAAGCAGCTCGTGCTGGTGAAGCAGGACGCGGGTTCAGCGTCGTCGCAGATGAAGTTCGTGCATTGGCCAATAATACCAATGAATCTGCTAATGAGGTATCTGACTTAGTTAAGAAAATTATTGATACCACACAGTTAACCGTGAATGCTGTAAGCATTATTCAAGATTCAAACCAGAACCTTTCTGGCAGCATTTCACACTTAAACGATGAATATAAAGACATTGTTAGTAGTTGTGGTTCAATGAAAAATACGATCATGAATGCGACCACACAAACCTTTATTCAAACAGTCAAACTTGATCACGTTGTATGGAAAGGCGATGTATATAATCACTTAATTGGTGCTGATAAACAACCGATCGATAGTTTTGCTGACCATGCCAGCTGTCGCCTAGGCCGTTGGTTAAAAGGTGAAGGTGCCAAAAAATTCGGCAACTCAAACGCGTTCAAACGTATTGATACTCCACATAAAGAAGTGCACCGAGCGGGTGTCGAAGCCATGATGTTATTTTCGTCTGGAGATAAACAAGCTGCTATCGCGCAGCTCAACAGAATGGAAAATGCGAGTAACGAAGTGATGGCCTTGCTTGACCAATTGACATAATTCCCCTATTCGTCGTTACAGTTCAAATGTGAACTGACTTAGTCGTCTCATCAACTAAGTCAGTTTCTCAAAACATTTTCTATTCCAAAACCCTTATCCAAACCTGAGGTTAAGTAACCTCAGCTCTGGATAAGCGAATTTGCCCAATAAAGCTATTTTTCTCACTCTCAGCGTTGCTTTCATTTGTAATAGCCCGCTATTTCTGCATAAAAGCGCCTTGATATTGAACAAAATATCATCATTGGATTGTACGTAAGTTTGTTTTCAAAACATTTTCTATTCCAAAGCTCTTATCCAAACCTGAGGTTATTTAGAAAACACAACGATTCACTTCATATCATTCAACAAATCGACTTAACTTACATACTATGGCTGCTGTTTCGTTGCCGCCAAAACTATTTCTCGAATGCACACATGCTGAGGTTGCGAGTAAGCAAATAAAATGGCATTGGCAACATCATTAGGCTCCAGCGCACCACCCATATCTTCTTTCCATGATTCATAACCCATAATAATATCAGTCGATGTCGTGTGCGACAGTAATTCAGTCTCGACCGCCCCCGGCGCGACCGTTATCACTCTAACATTACTCTCAGCTACTTCTTCTCTAACGTTTTCTGATATGGCGTGAACAGCAAATTTAGTTCCACAATATGCAGCGTGATTGGCAAACGTTTTTCGCCCAGCTATCGAGCTAATGTTAACGATGGTTCCCGTATTTTGAGATTTCATTGTTGATAGTACTGTTTGCATACCATTGAGTAATCCGAGTACGTTAACGTCATACATCGTTTTCCATTCAGCTGTACTTTGATTGTTGATCTGACCAAGTAACATTACACCAGCGTTATTGACCAGTAAATCTACAGGCCCATATGTTTGTACCGCTAAATTCACGGCTTCTTGAAATGATGTGCGGTCCGTTACGTCTACCCTCGCACATAGTGTATTGGCTAGCTTGAGCGCCTGCAGCTTTTCTACACGTCTTGCAATCAGTAAAAGCGGATGACCCAGTTCACTCATTTTCTTCGCTAAAGCCTCACCAATACCAGAACTCGCACCCGTAATTACGACTAAACCTTTCATCTTATACCTTTTCATTAAACTGTTTGTGTTACAGGGAAGTATAATAAAGACATTGTATTTGACGATATATAGCTTAGAATTCACATCATTGAGTCCTATTAGTTGACAATAAACTCCACAATATGAACGTTAACGACATTAATCATTAAGAAACATCAGTAATGATTTACCACCGTACCACTTATGGTTACATACACTAACCTCGGGTTTGGTTTATTAACCATTGACAATAAGGTCTATATGAACAAACAAGTAAACTTGACGGATATAAACGTTTTTGTGGTATTGGCCGAAGTAGGTAGTTTTACAAAAGCCGCTGAGAAATTATCCTGCTCACGGTCGTACATTTCAAAACAGCTAGCTCAATTAGAGTCTGCACTGGGAGTTACCCTATTAATAAGAACAACTCGAACTCAGTACCTTACAGCGCAAGGTGAAATATTCTTTGCGCAATGTAGTAATGCACTTAGTGGTATTTCTGGTGCAATCGACACTGTGGTAGATAGCTCACACTCCCTCTCTGGGAGCATTAAGATCAATTGCATCGGTGGCCATATCGGTGAAGATGTTGTCGCCCCTTTGATAAACGATTTCATGAACACATATCAACATATTAATATTGAAATTGATTTTTCAAGTAAACGTGTGGATCTCATATCCGGTGAGTTTGATTTTGTGTTTCGGATGGGGAAACTTGAAGACTCTGCGCTTATCGCACAAAAACTGACAGATATTAAAATCGATACGTATGTAAGCCCACAATATTTATCTTTGCATGGCAAGCCTACTTCACCTAAAGAGTTAACACAGCATAAGTGTATCATCGGAAGTATTAAGAATTGGGTCTTTACCCATGGCAAAACGAACCGCAAATTAGATGTGTTCGTTAATGGTAGTTTAACCTGCAAAAATGGCAGAATTATGGTCTCTTCTGCCGTCGCTGGCAATGGTGTTATCAGAGTGCCCAAAATATACTGTAAAGCCGAACTCGATAGCGGACTATTGGTTCCATTATTCGACGATTGGCATATAGACTCTACGCCATTCTATTTAATGTATGTTAAAGACCAACATCAACCAGCAAGACTGAGAGTCTTTAAGGAGTTTATCATCAATCGGTTCAAAAATTCCTAATACACTCCGTTCACCGATAAATTGAACCGTGCCTATAAAGGAAATGATATACTTGCTAGGAATAAACTGAGTATGGCATTTCATGATATTAAATAAGCAATGGCGGATATTAACCGTAGGTGATGGCGACTTAAGCTTTTCACTGGCTTTACTGAACAATTTACACCCACAGCATTTAACGGCAAGCATATACGACAGTCAATTGCAGTTGAGAGAGAAATATCAATCTCATGCACTCGACGTCCTTCAAGAAAACCATATCGAAGTGTATACCGAATTTGATGTCACTCAGCCTGAGAGTTGGCAACGTATAATACAACAAAGCTTTGATGTCGTGATTTTTCAGTTTCCACTGATCCCTGGTTTTACTAGTAAAGGAGAATTTGACGCCCAAGCGTTATCCGTTAATACGTTAAACCGCAGACTACTGCGATATTTTCTACTGTTTGCAGACCACTATGCGTTAGACCCTCATGGAGAAATGCTATGCTACATCACTTCTAAAGATGTGAAACCCTATTGTGAGTGGGACTTAGAATCTTCCTTAAATATCGGCCTTGATATTAAATACCTAGGGCAATCTCCATTTGATATTACCCTGTTCGATGGTTATAGAATTCGTAATGTTGATAGAGATAAGCATGTAAAAGACACCAGCGGCACAACGTATGTTTGGTCTAGAAAATGTAATCCGTACTTAAAAAACAAGCTCACAAAACCCTATTATTTAGCCGATAATCATTGCGCGCTTTGTCGTGCTGGACCTTTTATGACCACAAAAGATCAGCTGGCGCACTTAAATTCTAAGAAGCACCGTACTATGTTGCATCATCAAAATGATTGGTATAAACACCTAGGATTGAGTGAAATTTATGAAAATCGAATCCTTTAAAATAAACAAAAAGAAAACTCAAGGTTTCACCTTGTAAATATATAGAACAACAAAAGTTAAACTTTACAATAAGGTATACAATATGCTTGAGGCGTCGCTGCTCTCACAGTAGACTAGCGCCCTGTTTTACCCTTTGTCCTTAGAGTACGTTTATGCCAACAATTAACAAAGATGCGCTATTTGCAGTTGCGTGTTTACTTTGTGCAATGATCACTATTCAATCAGGTGCATCAATCGCCAAACAGCTATTCCCATTTGTTGGTCCAGAAGGCACGACAGCTTATCGTTTAGGGTTTTCAGCGCTCATTCTTTGCCTTATTTTTCGCCCGTGGCGACGCCTGCCTCGCAATTGGAAACCCATTATTATTTATGGCCTATGCCTAGGTGGGATGAACATTACATTTTATTATGCAATTGAACGGATCCCCATTGGTATTGGCGTCGCATTAGAGTTTACTGGGCCGCTTGCTGTCGCGCTTTTTTCATCAAAACGTAAACGCGATTATTTATGGGTCGCATTTGCTATGTTAGGTATCGTACTTTTGCTGCCTGATATCAACAGTGCTGATGGTCTTGATCCAGTTGGCGTTATTTTAGCACTCGTGGCGGGTGCATTCTGGGCAGGATATATATTGTTTGGTAAAAAAATAGGTAACCAAGGCTCAGGAGGCGCAACGGTTGCTCTCGGTATGACCGTAGCTGCAATTGTACTCGTCCCTTATGGTGTGACCTTGCAAGGTAGTGCATTACTTGATTGGCAATTGCTCCCTCTTGGTATCATGATTGGTTTATTATCTAGCGCCCTTCCATACAGTCTAGAAATGGTTGCACTACGAAATATGTCGGCACAGAGCTTTAGCATAATGATGAGTTTAGAGCCCGCAATTGCCGCACTGGCTGGACTATTAATATTGGCAGAAATGCTCACACTCCTGCAATGGACAGCGGTATTCATGGTAATTACAGCCTCGTTGGGCAGTTCTATGTCAGGCTCAAAATCATCATAGTCTTAGTTTGATAAAAAGTATCATGGAGTATAGACCATGATACTTTTAGTGATTATAAACCACTCACAGCAACGTCTAAAAAGTGCAAAGTACTGCACGTTTATCGCCATATTCACGGTCATAAAATAGACAGTTAATTACCCTACTCATCGCCATTGTTGTTAAGTGACGATAAATGATAGTTAATAGTCCAATCTAGTGCAGAGTCTGCATCTACTCTATAGTGCGGGCTGACCCCTTTTTGTTCCCAATTTGTTTTTGTTATCGGGCTTACCGGGCGACCCATTGGAATGCGAATGAATAGCCAATCATTTATTTTTTGAGCCCCTGTATAATGCGCCAGACCCGCTGTTTTCTCACCTATCACAACGGCTCTTTTTAAATGTTTCAACGTATAACTTAATATTTCAGGCGCGCTGGCAACGCGATCACTGGTTAAAATGTACAGCGGAGTATTTTTAAAAGAATTCGTTCCTTCAATATAGTAGCTGGTAATTCGAGCTTCTAACTCACCACCTTTTCCATGCAAATCCCACAGAATGGTGCCCTGTGATACAAAGTGGCTTATGATATGCTGCACTAAAGAAGGGGAACCCCCACCACTGTCTCGTAAATCAACAATTACCGCATTACTTCTAGATAAAAATGCGAAGGCCTCAGAAGCAACTTGTTTTGCCATATGGTCAGGATGAAACTTATGCATTTTAATGTATCCTACATTCCCTGTTAATATCCGCACTTGCTCAAAAGCAAAGTTATTAACTCGTTTTTCATCCTCCTCTTTGAGCACATGTGATACGCGACCACTTTTGGGAACAAGTTGAACGCTCAAGTGGCGGTCTCCACTTAAACTTTGCAACAGCTCAGTGACTTCTTTAATAAAATCAAGTTTAGTATTAATGTGAGAAAACTAACCTTGGATCTGTTTTTGAACCATTTTCTGAGCAACAGATTCGCCCACTTTTGGTAAAACATAGGTATCACGCATGGCGTGACCAATACCCTCAATGGCATTTTGACGTTGTGCTATAGTCAGCCGATCATCACAGGCATCTGCATAATGCGCTAAAAAGATGCTCAGGATGACAACAAGTAAGCGTAAAAAAAGATAAAAATAATTCATGGTATGCCTTTATTAATTAATTGAATGTCGTTATAAACGTGTTAAATCAAAAAATTAAAATGACCGTAAACCATGCTTAGTTTGCTTCTCTAATACATTTGAATCTCGCCATATACCCACTCGATGCACAGCCCGCAGCCCGAGCTTTAAATACCATGGCGGATGTTTTAAATGTGCATAAACGTGATAACGTTTACATAAACACCCCATCGCACCCAATAATAGGATAACGAAAAATTCAACATATAGTTGAACAGCGTGAATGAATAGGGCTGCATTTGTGCTCGAAGTAACAATACTGGGATGATCATATGCTACATTTGATAGAGTTTGCTCTATCATTGGCTCTGCTAAAAACCTGCTGGCAGCACTGTTATCAATATTAAGACACAACAGTCCAATCAGTAGCACCAAAACAGCACAATTGATTGATATGGTCATATGTTTAAATAAAGCTAAAAGCACCGTTAACACC
Organism: Pseudoalteromonas sp. MMG013; assembly: GCF_018100885.1. NCBI lineage: Bacteria > Pseudomonadati > Pseudomonadota > Gammaproteobacteria > Alteromonadales > Pseudoalteromonadaceae > Pseudoalteromonas > Pseudoalteromonas sp. MMG013. The sequence continues at coordinate 31,289 of NZ_JAGJEE010000037.1, forward strand.
CAACATGATCATCCACTAAGTATAATGCAGCCACTTACCATAAATTCAAGCCAACCGTTATAATCACATAACCCTATACCACACACGTAACTGCGAGTAACTTAAAGTACGTCAGTGCCCGTCTCACCCGCATCTACCATATCATTGAGTAAAGTTGAATCAATATTGTTGATCTCGTCCACCTTAGGCAGCGGTAATAAGTATTTTTCTATCCACTTTTCTTGCTCCCATAAGACATGTAAAATACTCTCTCGAGCTCGGTAACTATGTCCTTCATAAGGTAACATAACCAATCGCGCTTCTTTTCCCAGCCCTTTCATCGCAGCATACATACGCTCTGATTGCATAGGAAACGTGCCCGAATTTGGATCTTTTTCTCCATGGATCATTAACATTGGTTCGTTAATTTTATCTACGTGGAAAAAAGGAGACATGTCGTTGTATTGACTTTGTGCTTGCCAGAAGTCACGTTCTTCTCCTTGAAAACCAAATGGCGTCAAACTTCTGTTATATGCCCCACTGCGAGCAATACCTGCCACAAATAAATCAGAGTGTGCTAATAAGTTTGCCACCATAAATGCGCCATATGAATGTCCTGCAATCGCAATACGGTCAGGATCTGCGATACCTTGATCAACCAGTATATCTACAGCGGCTTTTGCACTTGCAATGAGTTGAGTTCTAAAACTGTCATTGGGTTGCTGTGTACCTTCACCAATAATTGGCATTTTGGGGTCATCAAACACCGCTATTCCTTTCGCTAAATAAGGCATTGGTCCCCAATACCCAATATATGGAAATGCATATGGAGACTCTCTTACTTGTGAAGCAACTTTTTTATTTTTGTATTCCAGTGGATATGCCCACATGAGTACAGGAATAGGCCCTTCTGATGGATCATAATTAAGTGGCAAATATAAATTCCCTGTTAACTCGACACCATCACTTCTTTGGTATTTAAGCTGCTCCTTAGTTACCCCTTTAAATTTGGGATAAGGATGAGGAAAACGCGTCAACTGCGTTAATGAATCAAATGTAAGATCACGAATAAAGAAGTTTGGTTGCTCCAATTTAGACTCTCGTAACGTAATAAAACGCATTCCTTCGTCATCTAATAAAGCGCGTACCCGTTCATAATACGGCGCTTCTGACTGCCATAACCGAGTGGTGCTATTGGTTTTTACATCAAATCTATCTAAAAATGGCTTATTACCTTCTTTGCTTGCCCCATCACCCCGCAAAAATAAATAGCGACCTCCAACCAGCTTTAAGACATCAACCCCTAAGTCATTTTTCTCTGTCACAAATCGCCCTGGGTGCTTATACGCATCATTGTAACTACGCTCTGAAAAAACCACTCGTCTATCATCTGCATTGCGAGGGGAAATAACAGATGTACGAACCATACGATTAGCAAACTGCCACTCTGTAAGCATCGCAATATTATCATCCACCCACTGAATACCGGAAAATCTGTCTTTAACCTTAGCAAACCGTTCTGGCTCTCTTTTAAAAGGTGCACTTATGGTATAAAGATGGTCATGATATTCAGCAGCATTTTTCATATCTCCACCATCTTGAGCCTCAGCCCATAATACCGTTGCACCTTTATCTTTGCGCCACTGAAAATCTCTTGCGCCAACGCGTACACTATCAAAGCCTTGCGGTATATTGTCGGCCGAAGGCTGCAGCGCCAATTGATAAAGAGGAAACCCCGTCATTCCCCACACTTGCCAGACTGATGCAAAGCGCTGGTACGGTAGCTGGTAAGAAAAAGGCGTATCAATCATTCCCACGATTAAATTGGTCGAATCAGGAGAAACCGAAAATGACTTTAAGTAAGTTGGCTTACCGATGACTTTTGCTTGACCATTCAAGCGCAGTTTTGCAAGTTGACCTTGCGCAAAAAATTTGAATTCGGCTTCATCCTGTGCGTTTTTCAACAAATTTTGATAAGTACGAATTGGCGCTTTCACACCGCTACTTTGTTGTACAATCGGCGCTAATTTTTGGCTTTTCTCAGACATTAGCGGCTTTCCATGATTGACCGCAAAGTTCACCACAAAGCCGCTGCTATCAGGCAACCATTTATATGCATTTTTAGTAACAACACCATTGAGAGATGTTGTTGTCATTTGTTTTGTTTGACGAGTTTTAATGTCATGTAGCCACAAAGTAGCACTGTGTTTTTGTTCTACAATAAAGCTAATATATTGACTATTTGATGACCAGTTTACATCTCTTAACTTTCCATTGGGAAGTCCTTTAAGACTGACAATGGAACCCGTTTCTACATGTTTCAGTTCTATTTCTGAATACACTCGCGATGATTTTCGCATAAACGTAAGGGGATTAAATTTAACTCCTGCTAGTGCTTTTTCAGGTAATTTTAATTCATTTAAAGGGACAACTCGCTCGCGTTTTAGTAGTGCTAACCAGCGGCCATCAGCGCTTAACTTACTTTGTGGAATAAGCGGCGCATCGACAATGTTCATTAGTTCTGCTGAAGGGCTTTGATAACCTGCGCTTTGCTCTGCTGCAATAGCGGTGATACTCCACCACCCTATAACGCAATAAAACAACCAATTTCTCATTTTGTAAAAATCCCTGCACTTAAAATGACTAACTTGGCCATAATATACGTGAATAATAGAAAAATGCAGCCAAATAAGGGATTTTTAACGTTCGCTACTACTTTTTTGACGCTCTTATTTACGCTAAAATGCATTTTCGTCAACAGCAAGCACCTACTTTAGGCAAATACCGTCTCTTATGAAAAATAATAAGCCAGAAAAAGTAACCATTTTCGATGTAGCTAGAGAAGCACAAGTCTCCAAATCTACTGTTTCTTTAGTATTAACACAAAGTGATAAGGTCAGTGATAAGAGTAAAGAGCGCGTACTAAAAGCCATTGAAACACTTGGATATGTCTATAACCGCGATGCCGCAGCGCTGCGTAGTAAACGCTCAAATCTCGTTGCTGTTGTGATCAATGATTTAACAAACCCTTATTCAGCACAATTAGCGGTCGGGCTTGAAAAGCACATTTATGCACTTGGCATGGTACCTATGCTAGTGAATACAGGCGAAAGCTTCGCGCGCCAGCAACAAGTGGTAAACACCTTAAAAGAATATAATGTGGCAGCATTTGTCATGTGCCCTGCACCTGGTACTGATCGTGAATGGGTAGATAACTTAATCAACAGTGGATTTCCTGTGATCAATATCATGCGTGAAATCCCCTACTCTAGTGCGCCCACCATTTTACCCGACAACCAAAAAGGTACGCATTTAGCCACCTCACATTTATTAGAGCAAGGTATTACAGATATCGCGTTTCTTGGTGGTATTGCTGATATTTCTGATTACCATGAACGAATTGCAGGCTTTAATTCCGCCTTAAAGTTAAAAGGTATCACAGACCAAAAGCGCATCATTGAAGCCCCTACCAACCGACAAGGTGGCAGAGAAGCGTTTAATACCTTGTTTGCACAAGCACCAAATACCAAAGCCATCGTGTGCTTCAGCGATGTAATTGCCTATGGCGCTATCGAAGCTATGCGTCAGCACAATTTAACCCCAGGAAAAGACGTGAAAGTCGTCGGGTTTGATGATTTAGCAGATTCATGTCTGATGCAGCCTGCATTATCATCTGTGCGTATTGATGCCAATGATATAGGAAAAAGAACCTGTCAGACACTGGGTGAGATACTTAATAAAGCGCAGCCAGCAGTCAGGACACTTGTTGATGTTTCAGTTCAAATACGTGAATCGTCACTATGAGTAAAAAAGTATTGGTGATTGGCTATGTATGGCCTGAGCCTAACTCATCAGCTGCAGGTAGTCATATGATGTCTATTTTGCGGTTTTTCAAAAAACAACAATGGCAGGTTGAATTTGCCAGCCCAGCTCAAGTGACAGAGCATATGGTTGACTTATCATATGAAGACATAACCACCAAGAGTATTACCCTTAATTGTGCTAGCTTTGATACGTATATTCAATCGTTCGCGCCTGATATCGTTATGTTTGATCGGTTTATGATGGAAGAGCAATTTGGCTGGCGAGTTGATAAGTATGCACCTAACGCGCTTAAAATCCTCGATACTGAAGATTTACAATGCTTACGAAATGCACGCCATGATGCCCATAAAGCTCAGCGCTCATTTACACACAATGATCTGATGAGTTCACTCGCTAAGCGAGAAATTGCCGCGATATTACGCTGCGACATGAGTTTGATTATTTCTAGCTATGAAATGACCTTATTGGCGTCTGTTTTTAAAGTGGATAACACATTACTGCATCATTTACCTTTTATGGTCGACTTAGATAAAATAAATAAAAATGTCCCAAGTTTTGAACGGCGTCAACATTTTATGACCATTGGCAACTTTCGTCACGCGCCGAATTGGGATGCCGTACTGTATTTACAAGAGATCTGGCCTCTGATCAGAAAATCGCTGCCAAATGCTGAATTACATATTTATGGCTCTTATCCTCCCCCAAAGGCCACAGCCCTTAACAACACTAAAACGGGCTTTTTGATTAAAGGATGGGCTGAAAACGCACTGGAAGTTATGCAAAAAAGTAGGGTGTGTTTGTCTCCTCTTCGTTTCGGTGCAGGTATTAAAGGCAAGCTGCTTGAAGCAATGATCACGCAAACCCCCTGTGTTACGACTAGTATTGGTGCCGAAGGTATGCATGGTACTCTAGCATGGCATGGTGCCATAGCTGATTCAGCAGAAGAGTTTGCCCAACAAGCCATTGCTTTGTATCAATCACCAACACGCTACAGTGACGCTCAAAATGCCGGCAACAAATTACTCGAACATCACTATGATAGCCAGCAATTAGAAGCCCAATTACTTGACAAAATTCAACACACTATTGCGCACTTAAACGAGCACCGAAACCAAAACTTTACCGGTCAAATGCTCAAACATCACACCATGCAAAGCACCAAGTATATGGCCCAATGGATCGAAGCCAAAAACAAGCATTGATCATACATAGATATATTACTGAAGCCTAACACGTGGAGTTATGCTTCAGTAATGTGCTACCTTACACTTTAAAGTTGCCAGCAATGTCTTGTAACTGACCTGCTAACCCTTTGAGCTCCTCACTGGCTGCCGCTGACTTATTGCTCGTTTGCTCACTCAATTCAGCTGAATCAGTTAAAAATGTAATGTTTTGATTGATATCCTCACACACTGTCGACTGTTCATTAATGGCAACTGCAACTTGATTATTCATATCATTAATCACACTAATTTTACCTAATATTTTATCCAGTGATTCTTTTGTTTCAGACGACAGCTCCACAGTATTCAACGCTTCACTTGAACTTTCATTCATGCTCGCCACCGCTTTATTAGTACCTGATTGCAAAGACTCTATCATGGTCTGAATTTCGGTCGTTGAATCTTGAGTCCGTTTAGCAAGACTTCTTACTTCATCTGCCACCACTGCAAAGCCTCGGCCTTGCTCTCCAGCTCTTGCTGCTTCAATTGCGGCGTTCAATGCAAGTAAATTCGTTTGCTCTGAAATATTACCAATAACCTCTACCACAGCACCAATATTTTGACTGCTTTGGGCCAGTGTTTTTATATCCTGCATCGCGTTTTCTATGGTTGAAGATAATCGCTCAATCGCCGATACCATTTGCTCAATCAATGATAAACCGCCTTCAGCTGAAACTTTTGCTTCATTCGCCGAGGATGCCGAGCTACTTGAAAGCTTAACGACTTCCTGGATGCTATATGCCATTTCATTTAAAGCTGTGGCAATTTGCGCGCTGCGATCTTTTTGCTGAGACACCACATCTTGCGTTTCACCAGCGATCATCGCTGATAACTGAGCTTGTTCAGTCAATCGGTGTCCCGTGCTTACCACACCTGAAATGGCCATACTTAAATTATCTGACATAGCCGCCATAGACGCATAAATACCGGTACTTTCAGACTTTCCATCAAACTTTTGCGTAAAGTCACCATTAGCAATACGCTGAGCTACGGCCGCAATTTCAAGTGGTTCTCCACCAATCGGTTTACGGATCACTCTGGGTAATACAATGGCCAAGAATATGCCACTAATCACAGCTATAACAGAAATAATACTCACTAAGCTCAACAGAAACTCCGTTGTACCTTTTACTTCTGGACCTATTTCATCTTGCTTCGCTTTGACACCCAGTTTTAGCTCCTCTAACTGCTCAGCAATTTCGGCACCAATTGGATTCAGTTTTGCAGAAATAAGACCGTTTCTTGTTGAGATAATTCTGGTAACTTTGTCAAAAGACGCGAGGTAACTTCTTACAGACGATTTAATTTGAGCCAGCTCAGGTGAGATTTCAGGGTGTTGACTCACAGTGTTATCAAGTGCCCGCATCAATTTTTCTTTGAGCTCATTTTCTGCACGATTTCTATCAGAATCACTATTCGTCACTAAGTATTTAACAACATACAAGCGCCCCAAAAGTAAAAATTCTTCGGCTTTGGCTATGGCATATAACTCTTGAGAACGTTGTTCATTATTTAGTTTATCTAGTAATCGTGTAAACTGCTCTCGAATGTCTTTCCCTTGCGGGTTTAATTCATTATTGACAACATTATGACGTTGCGAGATGAGCCCTTGCACTTCTTTGAATGCACGGTCATATTCTGTGAGCAAATCACTGCTTTTTACCAATATTTGACGACGCTGACGATCGGTCACTTTCGTTTGCGCTTCTACAAAGAAACCTTGTAACTTGTCCATTCGTTCGTCATATTGTTTAACAATTGCAGGGCTACTATCTGATAGATATTTTATCACGCTAATTCTTGCATAAAGTAAATTCGCTTGCATCCGGCCCGATAAATTCGTTTCCAGCGCTAAGCCCCGATAACTGGTGAAGCCACTTTGCGCCGAACTTAAACCGTAATAGCCAGACACACTGACCACCACTAACAAAACAATTAGCAATGAGAATGACAATCTTAACTGCTTACCTAGCGCCATACCTTCAATCATACCTAACATATTCGCCCCTACGACTATTCTATTAGAACTAGTATAAGTGAAGATTGAGAATAAAATTGGACCCAAATCAAATAAATGTAAAATATTCAATTATTTTCATACGGTTAATACAATAAAATTTATGAAATTAACTGCATATTTTAAGGTTGAAAGCGCATATTTACCCGGGTAATTTATCAACCTTATAAAAATGCAAATTAAATTCGATAAATGACCTAGACTTTGCGATAAAAGCGATTAGAATGCGCAGAAATCTACCATTATTAGAGTTAATTTTTATAATTAACTAAACTATATAAGGTATCGCGACGCAACGAATTGCGTAGTCTTTTTATCATTTTAGGTTTAACACCGTTGAACACAGCTACCTTTACCCAAAAACGAAAGCTTATTGTGAAACTTGGCAAGATGCTTCATAAATATGGCACGCCAGCTTATCGCCTTGAAGCACATTTAATGGAAGTCGCAACCCACTTAGATCTCAAATCGGCTTTTGTTATGTCTCCAACTTCAGTCACCTTTGTCATTTGGTCTGAAGGCCATGAGGATGAATACACTCACGTCGCACGAGTAGAACCGGGCGACCACGATTTAGGTAGTCTTGCTGATACCGACGAAATTGTATCTCGTATGTTGGCTGGTGAGCTATCAATTGATGAAGCTGATACGTGTTTAGACAATATTAATGAACAGCTCAATCCATACAGTAAACTCCTCACTGGTACCGCTTTTTCTATTTCTGGTGCTGCTTTTGCCATGTTAATGGGCACTAGTTGGAACGACGTTTTATGGTCTGGGTTATTCTCAATTCTAGTCTTTATTTTTGTAATGTGGTCTGCTCGCTCCAAACGCGTCACGCATATGTTAGAACCGCTCGTTGCAATTGTTGCAGCATTAGGCGCATGTGCCATCAGTAGCTATATCGACCCAAGCATTAACATTCGGCTCGTGGTGCTCTCGGCCATCATTGTATTTATTCCAGGCTTAGCACTCGCGCTCGCATTTGCTGAACTGTCAGCAAGACACCTGGTATCTGGTACAGCACGTGTTATGGATGCCCTCATGCTATTGTTCAAGCTCTACTTTGGCGCATTCCTCGGAATGAGTCTTGGCTTTGCTCTTTTTGGCATTACCGACTTTGTTCAGCCTGAGCCGTTACCAAAATGGACTGCTTGGTTAGCCATCTTACTTCTGTGTACCAGTCTCATCGTGATCTTCCGAACCAAATTAAAACATGCTAGTTGGTCTATCGCTTCTGGTTTTATAGCCTATGGTGCCAGTGTCAGCGCAGCGCTTTATTTTGATTATTCAATCGGTGCCTTTGTGGGCGCCTTTGCCGTCGGTGTGTTTAGTAACTTCTTCAATCGTATGGTGAATGCACCCGCTTCTATTGTTGCAATGCAAGGTCTCATTGTACTCGTTCCTGGGTCAAAGACGTATATCGGTTTAAACTCTCTTATTGAAGGGCAAAGCTTTTTACACGCAGACCATATAGGACAACAGACATTCCTCATATTCATGTCGTTAGTGGCAGGACTTATATTTGCCAATGTCGCGCTTCCTCCTAAAAAGAGTCTCTAACTCACTTATGTGAAATAGCGTTAAGCGGCCTAAACCCTCCTTATCGCTATTTTTACTTGTGAAAGCAACCACCGTGCGCACTGTTTTTTCCTGGGTAATATTACTCAAAAAGCAAAAAATAAAAATAACACCCACACAAATCACTAATATTAATAACTTTAATTATATTAAAAACAAAAAAGTCATCTTTCATAATTAATCATTTCAATTCAAGATTTAATTTTTTGCAGCGTGTTTAATAGCCTTAGTCGCAATACCAATTACATATATAAAATGCAACCAAGGGGACTAAACATGCTCACCAATAAGAAAAACAAACTCACTTTAATCATTAGCAGTCTGTTAATGACATCAACAGCCGGAGTTTCTTCATTTGCACATGCAACGGGTGCAAAAACAGATGAAGTAGAAGTAATTCAAGTACGAGGCATTCGTGGCAGTGTGGTTAAATCAATCAATACTAAGCGCTACGCAAATTCTATCGTCGATGCCGTCACTTCTGAAGACATAGGTAAGTTTCCAGACCAAAATGTTGCCGAATCGCTACAGCGTATTACCGGTGTATCAATGAGTAGAAACTTTGGTGAAGGCGAGCGCATCAGTATCCGAGGTACATCAGAGAATCAAAATAGAACCCTATTAAATGGCCAAGCCGTTGGTTCTGCAGATTGGTGGGTCGACTCGTCAGCCAGCCGAGGCTTTAACTACACCATGTTGCCGTCAGAAATTGTTTCAGGCCTTGAGGTATACAAATCACCAGAAGCCGATATCGATGAGGGGTCTATTGGTGGTACAGTGATTGTACGTACTCGAAAACCGCTCGATCTTGATGCCAATAAAATTGCGGGCTCAGTTCTTATGCAGCACAGTGAAATTTCTGGCGAAACCGACCCTCAAGTAGCGGGGTTGTATAGCTGGAAAGACAGTGAAGAAAAGTTTGGTGCATTAATTTCCGTATTTAGGCAAGAACGAAACTTACGACGCGATGGTATCGAAGCATGGAGCTGGTCACATCGTGACATTACCTTAGAAGATGGTACTGAAATAAACAATGTGTATACGCCTGGTGGTGGTGGCTCAGCCATGTTCACTCAAGAACGCATTAGAACAGGGTTCAACTTAACACTTCAGTATCGTCCATCCGACAACACTGATATTACTTTTAACGCGCTAGATTCAACAATGGAGGCTAACAATGCAAACCAGAACTTTCTCTGGCTTCCAGGCTATGGTAACTCTCAATACACCTCTTTAGACGTTGTTGAACACGACAAAGTGGGGAAGTTTGCACAAGCAGGCACAATGGGCCTTTCTCCTGACGGCAATAATATTCTTGATGAAACGAAAATTCGTAATTCAAAGCTCAAAACCAAATCATATGACTTAAAATTAAATCATGAAGGTGAACTGTGGAGTTCTTCATACCACATAGGTGTCACGGAAGGCTCTGGCGGAACACAAACAGACCGGAGTGTGGGATGGGAAGGCAATGCCGTTCATAGTTTTAATGCATCACAAAAAGAAAGCATTGGAACCAGCTATGCCAATGACCCTGCTGATGGCAGTAAATGGGACCTCGGCTTCTTACGTTATGACAGCAACGATGCATTGGATAAAGAATACTACCTTCAAACTGATTTTGAACGACCGGTTGACTTAGCTGTATTTAGCAAAATTAAGATAGGTGCTAAGTATCGAGACCATAAAAGAGAAAATGTTCGCTTACGTTCACAAACACGAACAGACTTACATTGGAGTTTAGCTGACTATTCATTTGCCTCCCCCAGTGACTTTTTATCTGGCATTGGTACAAACGACACGTTACGAAATTATGCAATGACAGACCTCACTACAACACGTGCGGCTGGCGATGCGCTAGATTGGCAATACGGATTGCTTCACGATAGTAACTTCGCTATCAAAGAAGAAATTTTGGCCGGTTATATTAAAGCAGATATAGATGTTGAAGGTATGCGCGGTAACCTTGGTGTCAGGTTGGTAGAAACACAACAGACTACCGGTGCTTATGTCGGTCCGGCTGATGCTAAAGTTTGGAAAGAAGAAGACACTAGCTATTTTGATATTTTACCCAGTATTAACCTTGCCATTGACCTTGATGAAGATATGTTACTGCGCTTTGGCGCAGCGAGAGTTATGACTCGCCCTGACTATGCAGCAATGACCAATGCCACAACTTACAATACTGAAACGCGTGTTGGAACTGGTGGCAATTCAAAAATTGATCCATATCGTGCCACGCAATTTGACATTGGATATGAATGGTACTTCTCTGAAGCTGGCATATTCTCAGCAGCGATATTCTATAAGGATTTGCAATCAACACTTGGGAATAATACGCAAACAGAAATATTTGACGGTGTGCCTATTGAGATTAGTCGTCCGATTAACGGTCCGTCTGGCACCTTACAAGGCTTAGAATTAGGCTTTCAAACTGAACTATCTGAAGGGTTCGGTATCTCAGCCAATTACACCTACGTAGATGGCGAGTCCAAAGATGTTGACGGTAATGATATTCTTATTCCTGGCATATCTGAAAGTACGTTCAACTTTAGCACTTATTATGAAACAGAGACATATAGCGGTCGAATTTCATACAACTACCGAACAGGGTATGATACTGGTAGAGCATGGCCAGGATACCAAGATGCCTATGGCCAAATTGACGCAACACTGAGTTACAACGTTACCGAAAATATTACCGCTGTTTTTGAAGCTGTTAACTTAACAGACGAGCATACGTTTAGTTACCAAGAAGAGGGCGTCGAGCATGCTCTCACGGGTATGTACGCCGATGGCCGTCGCTTTGTTGCTGGTATTAGATTTAACTTCTAGTCGAATATTGTATAGCTAACACAGATTCGACTATCCATGGATGGACGCTCCTTGCCCGGGGCAAAAGCTGATAGCAGTTGCTATCAGCTTTTTCTTTTATCCACCTGATATAGGCTCGGAAACTGGTATTTATAAAATAAAACAGTACAATCGATTGTAAGGAAATTATTGGGTTACCCGCCCTGTTATCTTTTCATCATAAATCAATAAGGCACTATGAATTTCAACCGACTGATTGTCATACTGAGCATCTGCTTAGTAATTAAAAGCCAAGTCGTATTTGCAGATTTATATAGTGCTACTGTCGCTTACCAGAATAAAAACTACCGCTCTGCGTATAACTCATTCGAGCAATTGGCACAGTTAGGTAATGCTGATGCGATGTATAATTTGGCCGTCATGTCTTTACATGGTCAAGGGGTCACACAAAGTAAACCTCGTGCTTATGCATGGTTCATGCTTGCTGGTGAGTTTGGTTCACACGATGCGCAACAAACGGCACAGCTGGTATTACAAAGTTATAATGACCCTCATGCTATGACCGATATGTACCAAACATTACAAAAGCTCTATTCTTACGATGTTATTTCTAAACTGCTCTTTCCTGCTTTGACGCCCAATTCCACCCCCTCTCTGTCTAGAACAACTTATGTTCCCCCAAAATATCCAGATGAAGCTCGGCGACTGGGACTTGAAGGTTGGGTATGGGCCGAATTTGATATTGACGACAATGGTAATGTCACAGATATATCTATTGTTGACAGTCACCCAAAGAACACCTTTACAGCCAGTATTCTGAATGCTTTAACACATTGGAAATACGATGTTACAACCCCGATATTCAATCGTTCTTTGACATACCATTTCACCACTTTCAAAGGTAAACAATATGACAAAAGTTTGGGGTCACAAAGAAAAGAGTATCAACGAGAAATAACACAACACATTGATGCTGCGGAACAAGGAAACGGCAAAATACAATATTACATTTCTCAATGGTTAAACTCTGATAAGTATAATGCAAGCAGGCTATTAAAATATCACTGGCGAGATGATAATGCAGATGCAGCCTTATTATTAGCCGCAGCCAAGAATAATTATCCTTTAGCTCAATATAAACTCGCCACCAGCTTAATGAGCACAGAAACATCGCATCCGAATAAACTGGTTGGCCTAAATTGGCTACATAAAGCCGCAGACCATAATCTAGCGGCAGCGCAATTCAGGCTCGGACTTAGTTATTTACAAAAAACGGAAAGTTATTATGCACCAAATAAAGGCATTAAATGGCTTAAGCGTGCAGCACAACAGCAACACCTCAGAGCTCAGTTGACACTCATCAAGGAGCTGATACGCAATGACACCGCAAGTGAAACGATACATAAATGGATAAACAGAGCACGCGCTTTAGATAATGACCACCCCACTCTACTACTTTATCAAGCGCAACTAGCCCCAGTTCAATCTGCAGCTAAAGCACTCGCGTTAAAGGCCAAAAAATCGGCTCTTTCTAGAGCATGGTCCACTCATGAGATTGATTCGTTCATTGCGTCTTTGGAGTAAAGTGATGCAGCACAATGTCCGTTTCTATTCCATCCACTTTATTAATAAGTATATGCTCTCCTCGCCAGTCAGTACTTAGCGAAAGTGGAACGTTAATATCATAAAGATACGTACCTAACGCTCTGACTCTCACGTTTTCTTGCCTGTCGGTGTAATAGCAATACAAATACAGCTGATGACCCTGACGTAATACGTAATAAATGCCTTTCTCAAATAAGGCTGGCTGATATAAACGAAGCGAAGCACGAAGCTGATTTGGGTCGATATCTTGTGCAGTATATTTCAACAAATAGGATGTAGCATCATCCAAAAAACCTGTAAAACTCTGGTTTTTAGACGCCAATGCTAACTCATCTACATCCATAGATTGAACATCCTTGGACAGCAATCGATTTGTCGTTTCATTCAATGAGTATTGCCATAACTGCCAAGTGCCCTCTGAATGTCTCGCTTGATAATTGATTGATTGCCCGTCAGCACTCCAAACCATATTCCGTGTTTTATTGTAATCTTGAATGATGGTGACAAGTTTCTTAGAAAACAAATTAATTAAGTAGGTATCACCACGATTAGAAACAATCAGTAAGTTGTTCCCTTTTGGTGAGAAAAGCAACTGTTTTGGAAATACTTGGCTTGGTAACAACGCAAGTAAGCTCGCGGTAGGCCTTTGTCTATGCTTAACCCAGATCTCAACTTGCGCACGTTGGCTTTTTATTTGCTGATCATAAGAAGCAAACGCAAACCAGTGTCCATCATGTGAAACCTCCGCTAGTATGTCTAGTTTCGCCGCGGAAGAAATCGCGATTAAATCAGAACTGTTACTTTCATTCGATTTATCTAAATGATACAAATTGACCTGAGAAATCCCTTCTGAGTGCGCTACATGGCCATGATTAAAGTCAACCGCAATATCTGTAATAACGCCATTTGGCGTATGTATTTTTTGCGATTTCCCAGCAATATCTGAAAGACTTAATGAGTCATCACCTGTCCAATAGGTGCCACCCTCTCTTCCCCATACAACAGGGCCTTTGGCATCTGCACTCAACAACCTTTTATTTAGATCACCATGAAATTCACTCTTTGATAGCAGTTGGTTTTTCCCCTGCTTAGCATGCGAGAATAGCAGCATTTGGTTGTTTGGATTTACATCATGTAGCATACCTTGGCTATCTGAGTATTCAGTCTCTTTTGTGATAATGAAGCTATTTTCAGATTCAATATGATAATGCGTAATTTTTACATCATCGTCGCGCCACTGCTGCGCATAAATTGCAGTTTCTTTTGGCCAAAATAAAGGGTTAGGCCCTTGCGCTGGATCGCATTCAAATAAAGTCGTTTCAGGACTCAAACGCCACATTTCTATTGTACTATCAACAGAAAATACGCGGACAGTACATGAAAATGGATCATACCGATAATAAGCAAGCCACTTTCCATCTGCGGACCAAACCGGCGCTTCTTCGCTATACCCTGTACTCTTTAAGTTATGTAAAGACTGAGTTTTCATATCAATGACGGATAGATCAAACTGTTCTTGATTATTACCCACGTGACTAAATGCCAAATAACGCCCATCGGGAGAATAGCGTAAATAAACTTCAGCCCCTGGTGAGGCTGTTAGCCTAGATTGATATTTATAGTCAATAGTTTGAGCGGAGGTTGTAAGCAGAGCCCCGGTAACCTTATAACCTACAGCCCCAAATAACAGCCCCCCTAAAAGCCAGTAGATAGGTCTATTTTCTTGTGCTCTGATGAGTTTCGAGGCGATGTCTGGCACATCATTTACGGCAGCAATTAACTGATAACCAACCCTAGGAACTGTTTTTATAAATTGCGGCCTACTTTTATCATCACCGAGCGTTTTACGCAGTTGAACAACCAACTGACTGACTGAATTGTCACTGACGATAATATCAGGCCATAACGTTGTGATAATGGTATCACGCGACACTGTTTTACCTTCATTGTCTAACAATAGCTGTAGCAGTGCCAATTGCTTTACTTCAATCGTACGCCATTGCTCAGCCACTTTGACGCGTAACCCAACAACGTCTAATTCAACATCATTAATTAACAGTTTTTTGGGCCTATTCTGCTGCATAGTGTCCTAAGTACAATGTAAAGGTATGGTTAAAACCGTAATAAAAGAGTATGATATTTGGCATTAATAATACACTGATTATCAATAGTACAATACGCAAAAACGGGTTTATTTACCCAAAGCTGTATGGGGAAGCTAAATGGTTCATCGTCGTTATTCATTATTCTTATTAAAAATATTGCTCTTTCCTACACTTCTATTAGCAAATACACCGCAGCAAACGAGTGACAACACGCTTGAAAAAATACAAATTAGGGGATTTCATGACAGCGTTGTCAAGTCTCTTAATAATAAGCGATTTAGTGATCAAATAACAGACTCTATTAGCGCCCAAGAAATAGGTAAGTTTCCAGATAAAAATGTCGCAGAAGCCTTACAACGTATTACCGGAATATCTTTATCTAGAATACAAGGTGAAGGTGAAAGAGTCGGCGTTAGGGGAACAACGCCAGAACAAAATAGAACCTACCTTAATGGTCAATACTTAGCATCTGCTGACTGGTGGATTTCATCTCAGCCAAATCGTGGCTTTAACTTCACTTTGTTACCTGCCGATATTATTGCTTCTCTCGAAGTATATAAAACCCCACAAGCAGATCAAGACGAGGGCTCTCTAGGCGGAGCTATCAATATCAAAACGTTAGACCCTTTACTCACTGATAACCGCTTTTTGGTGCTAAATACTCAGCTACAGTATAATGATTTATCAAAAGAACTTGATCCTCAACTGTCCGTAATTTTTAACTATAAAAACCCCAATGAAGATTTCGCAGCACTATTTACGGCCACTCAAAATAAAAGGCAGCTTCGTCGTGATGGTTTAGAGTCATGGGGCTGGCATGAGCGAAATTACCAATTTGATAATAACCATGATTTAGTGCCAGTTAAAAAAGCCGCAAATGAAAACCTGTCAAATATTTGGACGCCAGGCGGAGGGGGCTCAGCAATATTTAATCAAGAGCGCATTTTATCAACTGTCTCAGCCAATTTCGCATATAAGTTCAACCACCATTGGCAGTTGAACACACACCTACTTCACTCAGAATTACAAGCCGACAACACAAATCAAAACTTTTTATGGCAACCCGCAAAAGTTTTAGATTTAGGTGGCAAGATAAAAGGGGCTGTCCTCAACAAAAAAACGCTGACTTACGGACAATATAGTCAACTAGAGAATGAAATGTTCAATACCAGCATGGAGGCCATTTGGCGTAATTCTAAAATAAGAACACAGAGCATTCATTTCGATTTATTATATTCAGGCCCAGTGTGGCAAACTCAATACCAAATAGGTTTCAGTCACGCGCAAGGCGGAACCAGCGAAGACAGCACATCACAATTTTCTGCAAATACCCAATTTAGTGTCGATACACGACAAGAACAAAACATCATAGCCCAATATGACATTTCCCCTCTCGATGCACAGCGCTGGTTCCTAACCGAAGCAAGAAAAGATGCGCAGCATGGTGATGACAAAGCACACTTCGCACAAATTGACTCTACTTATCAACTTGAGCACCCAGTTATATCGAGTATTCAAGTTGGCCTTAAGTATCGAGAACATCAACGAGATTTCCGTCGCCTACGGTCAATCAATGGCGGTTTAAATGGACTCGCAGGACAATTAAACACCACGTTAGCAAATTACCCTGCTGCTGTTGCGAATGATTTCCTACACGATATCGGCAACGAACAAACACTGAAACAATATAGCTTTGTTAATATTGCGCAATTAAACAATGACTTTGAGTCACTCGGTTTTGTACAAACCGTGGAGCGAGCCAGTCGATTTAACATCGAAGAACGAACATTGGCTGGGTATTTTAAATTAGCTTTAGACAGTGATTTTTATCGATTAAATTTAGGTGTTAGAGCCGTTTCGACTTGGCAAAATGCCGCAGCACTTAAACAGCTCCCAGTTAATTCAGTGAATACTGAACTTAAATGGGTTAACGACAAAAAATCCTATTTAGATTTGTTACCCAGTATCAACCTCAACATTGAACTGGCAGATGATGTTGTATCTCGATTTTCTTTTGCTCGGGTCATGTCGCGAGCACAATTTAACCACCTAATGCCATCAACTAACTACAATGTGACCCAAGCACAAGGCCAAGGAGGGAATCCTGATTTAGACCCCTATCGCGCCACACAATTTGACGCCAGTATTGAATGGTACTTTCAAGAAGGAGGTCTTACTTCTGCAGCGGTTTTCAATAAAAATGTCGACTCCTTTATCGAGTTCAAAAGAGAGTTAGAGCGCCATGAAAATATTTTAATGTCAATTGACCGACCTATCAATGGTAACGGCGGAAGTGTCAGAGGAGTCGAACTAAGTTATCAACAATATATCGCTTATGGGTTTGGCATAATTACCAATTATACTTACGTCGATGGCACTCGTGTACAAAACCTCACCTCGCAAAAAGACCGAGTACCAGGCACTTCAAAACATAGTTTTAATATCACAGCCTATTATGAAGATCACTTTATCAGTACGCGCCTTGCTTATAACTTTCGGAC
The DNA here is from genome assembly GCF_018100885.1 of Pseudoalteromonas sp. MMG013. Lineage (NCBI taxonomy): Bacteria > Pseudomonadati > Pseudomonadota > Gammaproteobacteria > Alteromonadales > Pseudoalteromonadaceae > Pseudoalteromonas > Pseudoalteromonas sp. MMG013. The sequence continues at coordinate 48,939 of NZ_JAGJEE010000037.1, forward strand.
AGAATTTGCCACAGGTGTTGGCGAAACGATAACTGATGATTATGGTCAACTCGACGGTAACGTCACACTTTCGGTAACCCCAAAAATCAAAATCACGTTCGATTTTATTAATTTAACCAACGAAATTTTATATAGCTACGAAAGAAATATGTTTGCACCAACAGGAATTTACAGCAATGGAAGACGTTTCTATATTGGCGTTCGTTACCAACTGTAAATTATTACGAATACAAATAGGGCCCAGTGATGCCCATGAAAATGAGGTTAAGCACGCTTTTTAGCTTGTTTATTCGCATACATAGCATTATCACTTCGCTCAACCATGTCTTCTAAAGGTACTTTATCAACGGGGTCATAAATACTGTATCCTACACTTACACCTATAAGTTGAGTATAGGGCTTATCTTTCAACACCCCCGCATATTTTTCTATTAAACTCTTGCACCACTGCGAAATAAACGCGTCGCTTGATGATAACAACATAACTACAAACTCATCTCCACCAACCCGTGCCTTAATATCAGCATCTCTACTTGCACTTTTCAATAGCGTCGCTAATGCAACAATACAGTGATCACCGCTTTGGTGGCCATATTCATCATTCACTTGCTTTAAGTTATCAATATCAAGATAGACGATGGCAACATGCTGCATAAACCGGTGTGCATCTTTTAGCCTTTGTTTTGCGAGTACATTAAATCCACGTAAATTATTTATACCGGTGAGTTCATCTTCTAACGCAAGTAACTTTATTTTTTCATAATCAACAATTTGCCGTAAATCCCCCTCTATAATTGTTTTAAATTGCGAAAGGAGCTGCACCAAAATTGGTGGGTAATCCGTCACTTTAGTATCGATAACACAAATCGAGCCAAACAGTTCACCATCAGGCCAAAACAGTGGAAAACCTAAGTATGAGCGCACAGGCCCTTCACTCACAGGTTGTACTTGACACCACATGGCATGATTAGCTGCATCACCAACATACAATGATTGCTTTGTTTCCATCATATGTCGACAAAAACTGCGCATTTCCCAAGGCCAGTTACTATTTTGAGCTAAAAAATTATCATCATTAGAACTGGTCGCAACAACATTAAACTCATCTTCTCTGAGCTGAACAACTGTACCACTGGCCGCGTCATATAGTTCTGCAAGTGTATTAACCAACTGCTGCCATTTTTGACAATCGAAAAAAGGATGGGGGTGTTTCACAAAACAATTATTAATATCGATCATATTATTACCTCAAGCTCTCATGTAACTATAGCTAATTTTGGCAACAAAGCAGCGTTGACCCACTCAATGATCAGATATTTTTTCTCAATAAAAAAGGCCAAACGTCCCCTGTTTGACCTATTATGCAACACCACTTTTGTATGGTTTAAAAGAGACCTTTATTCCAAGCAATTTGGCGCCATGGCTTCGTTAAAACGGCTGGAAAACTTCTGCTGTGAAACCCTAAGGTCCTTGTTACTATCACTTGTTATGACATCAGATGAACTAGATAACAACCAAGTCATACAGCCTGCTTTCAACTTAAGCGGTTTTCGAGACATGCCAATTTTTGGATAAAAATACCCCCGTCTATTTAACGCAATTAAGCCATATACTTTTTGTTGTTGGTGCAATTGGATCACCTCTTCAACACGCTGTTCACCAAACCACGCTAACGCCCTGAGCTCATTAACGAGCTCAGGTGTAGCACTTTTATCTGTAGAGTTAGTCGCCACACATCCACCTAGTAAACAAATCCAGATGAGATGCTTGTAATTCAACATCTTAAAATCTCCATGCAATAAACCGCCTGAAGGCAATAAGCATTAAAATGATCCCTGAGAAGTACAAAGTACCACTACTACCACCTGAATCAGATACAGGCTCCGCAGGTGTAACTGGCACTGTAGGTGTTGGTTCTGGCGTTGGCTCAACAATAGCTTCCGTAACATCAACAGTAACCGTACCTATTCCTTTTCCACCATTATTATCGTCGACTTCATAGCTAAATTGTTCTTGCCCTGTAAAGTCAGCACTTGCTTGGTAAATGAGCACCGCCCCGCTAATAGTTACAGTGCCTGTCCCGCTATAATCAACCATGCTTATTTTCAGTTCACTACTGTCTATGTCTGTATCATTGTTTAACACATTCAATTCTACGGTTTCACCTTGAACAACCGTACCACTATCAGCCGTTGCCACTGGCGCATCATTAATGGCCGTGACAGTTACTTGAGCACTAAAATCAACCAAAGCACCTAACTCATCAGCGACAGTAATAGGAATCGTTAATGCACCGTTATAGTTAGTGGAGGGTGTTACTTTTAAACCGTCTAACGTGTAATTATCACCTTGTTGTGCGGTCAATGTGAAGCTCGTACTGTCGATGTCCACAATATTAAAATGCGTTAAACTTAACGTTAACGATGCATCTTCATCAACCGCTATATCTTGTTGACCTGTAATTGTGGGGGCGTCATTCACAGCGACTACGCTAACCTTGGTTAAAAAGTTAACACTGGAATTATTCCCATCGCTGACACTCACGGGAACTGTTAATTCACCAAAGAAATTGGCCGTAGGTGTAATTGTCTCACCATTAACTGTATAGTTTGTGCCTGTCGAAACCGTAACGGTTAATGTCGAATCGGGTTGTTGATTAATGACCGTAAACATCGCAGGCGTCAACAATAGACTTGCGTCTTCGTTCATACTCAATGTGTCTTGTGCAGTAATAGAAATAATACTGCCCAGTTGAAACTCTTGAGATAATGCATAAAAGATCCCTGTACTACATTTCACCATTACTCTGGCTTTATTATCGGCACTGCCTGCTAAACTAACCGTTTCAGAACCATCATTCGGTGTATTTTCTAGTAACATTTGATCGAATGATGTGTCGCCTGATGACTGCATAATGTTAACATTTGCACACGAAACGGGCGTCTGATCTGTATTGGCAACATTCCATTGCACATTGACTGAATTACTTCCCCCTAACATAGTTGAAGAGGTTGGAGATGTTATTGCAAATGGACCCGCAGACGTTGTGGAGGTAACGGTCATTGCGTCATAATTTACCCCGCCCTCTCCATCTCGAACGACTAACCGAAAATTCATAGTTCGATTTGTTGTGGGGTACGCTTCGCCTTTCGTAGTCGTACCGTTCATCACATCTTCAAGCTTTGGAAAATAACGCGTCGCGCCACTACTAGGTAAATAAGGCCTAAACAATGGTCCTTCACCATTATCAATGAGTTGGGATGCCCCTAAAGTTGTGGCCCCCAAATCCATTTGCTCCCATGCATAACTTAATGTATTTGCAGTGTTTTGATCTGTGGCAGAACCCGATAGCATAAATGGCGTATTGATTGGAATAGTGTAATCTAACTTTGCGTCTGAAATAGGCGCATTATTACCAATTCCCACAGGTATACCACATGTAGAGCCTGATCCCGTCGTTAAATGCGTATTCATTTCATCAATACTGTGTGAATGAAACATGGCAATGGAATTTTGAGCCAAGTTATCGTCACCACAAATACCTGCATAGCTCATTATGGTTATGCCACTGCCTGGCTCATACGCCGCAGAACCCACTCGCGTATTGCAAGAGCCGCTTGAACCATTATAGGTATGATTAGCGCCAAACTGATGCCCAATTTCGTGGGCTACATAATCAACATCGTATGCATCACCTTGAGGCGTAGAAATCCCTGTCATACCCCATGCTTTTGTACCTTCCGAACACACAACCCCTAAACCAGCTAGACCAGCCCCCGCTGTGGCCATAAGATGGCCTACATCATAATTCGCCGTACCGATTATGGTATCTATTTGAGTTTGAACTACGCCTAAAGTGTCGTCTGCATTGCCATTATCATACGGGTCATTGGCTTCAAAAATAAGGGCATCATTGTTCGCGATAAGCTCTAATTTAACAGCAAGGTCGGTTTTAAACACCTGATTCACTCTATTTATAGTCGTCACAATGCCATTCATTGCCCCCACTTTGCCACCAAAAAAAGCAGTGTATTCATCACTGGTTGTTACCGCTAAACGATACGTCACAAAGTCTACGTTGCCACCGTTACCAATCAAGGGTCCACGCGGCTGTGTGTTTTTAAGTGTTAATGCGTCCAGTTCAGGCGTGAGCACCTCATCGCTCCACGCCTGCTGCCTAGCTGTTTTTTTATAAAGCTTTAAAATACCGCTGTCCGCAGGATCTAAATATAGACGCTCCCCATTAATGTAATAAACGCCATGCACGCCATTTGGCCCGATATCAAATCGACCTTTATTACTTGAATTACCGACTTCGTAACCTGCAAAACTGCGAATGGATGGAAACTTTTCTTGCAGCGCCTGCGCCATTATTGAGTCATGTGAGATAGAAAACTGTACAAATTTGCCGCTTAACGTTGGCAAACTAATGCGTATTGAGCTGTCATTGAGTGCCACAGCCATCAAATCTTTCTGTGCCTTTTGAATATCTGCTGAGAAATATCGCTCGCTCGGATTGACAGTACGTTTTTGCATGGCAGTTTTTGATAAACTGCCGTCTATGGCTTGCCATGACCAGTTACTTTGCTCATTGGCTAAAGCGGTAGACATACTGCCGCCTATTATTAGACTGTACACAACTATGTTCATTATTGATTCCAACATTTTATTTAACTTAATCAGTATAGAAGCCTGTAAGTGAATTGCCTGAGCTTTTTAAAAAACATAAAAAGTATATATAAAACAATTTGATAGATTAACAATACAGTATTACCTCCTCCCCAATACTCAACACAACACCAGCCTAAACGCTCAATTAAAATAAATTTATTCATACTTTTACATATTATAATACGCAATTAAACCGCTCATAAATTGCTATTTAACGTAAATAAATCAAAGACTTTATAGTGACTTCAAAGTTAAAACTGAATTTAATTACCCTAACTATGACCTGCTGCCTTTTTCCATTGGCAAATACACAACAGTTACTGAACAATGGTGCCTTTGAAAAAGCATCCCAACACTGGAGTAGCTCAATACTCACCAACAATGTCTCGATCTCTGCACATGAAAAGTTTGGTAATATTGCCGAATTACCGCCACATTCTTCATTGGCGCAAACTATCGAAACAAAACAGCTATTTCATGAGCAGTACTGGTTAAGGTTTGATGCTAAGTTGCATGTTTAGGACATTCAAGCGCAACATCTTCAAATTGGTTTCCACGTCAATAATGAATATGTCTTGCTATCCACTCTTTCTTTACAAGAAACAAACCTTTTTTCTCAATTTCATATTCAAATAATGCCACGGTATTTATCGACAATATTTCTCTTTCAGGAATGCAAACTGATAGTGGTGCAGACGGTATTCCCAACACTTGGGAAAATGCCAATGCGACTAACGCATACAGTAATGATGATAAATACCTGACCTAGATGGAGATGGCTACTCAAACTATACTGAATACGTCGGCCAATCAAACTCAAGCTTGTTTAGTAGCACACCATCTACATCAACGAATGTCGTAACTTCAACCTCATGTGACAACGCTAGTATTGGCATTTTAAAATATGAAATTGCCTTATCTGAACTGCAATCTTGCGATGGTGCATCGTGGCAAGTAGCCGCAGCACCTGCAGGTGACAAAGGTGATTTAGGTGCCGTTGGTATCAAAGGAGACAAAGGAGATACCGGTAATGTCGATGCTAAAGGCGATAAAGGAATTTAAGGGATACAAGGAGTCGCAGGAATATCGTCATGGCAAGACCTCACCAATAGCGTTGTCACTCACGTTAACGTGGGCATAGACACGCTTACCCCTTCAGCCCAATTAGAAGTGGTTGGTAACGTGATAACTGCCACTCCAACCCAAGCAAACCACTTAGCAACAAAAGCTTACTATGATGCTGAACAATTTAAACAAGATCAAAAATATCAGCAGTTACTTGCGCGTATTGCATTGCTAGAATCTATAGTAGGCATTCTAGAAGACAAAGTCAGTGGCATAGGTAAAAATTGCTTAGATATCAAAAATAAGTTTACTGATGCCCAATCAGGTTTATATGAAATAGACCCAGACGGCGCACATTTAGGGGTTGAACCATTTAAAGTATGGTGTGATATGGCACACCAAGTTGGCAATTACGTGTCACGCCAAGTTACGAGTTTGAAAGTGCGGATATGTTTGCAACCGTATACGGAACATTATCCGCAGTGGATGATCGCTTTAGTAATAACGAAAATACCGTTATTTTAGATGGATATGAAAAGCTGGATATTGGACTAATGATTGAACCCACTGATCAGGTGAGATTTCAATTATCAGTCGATAATTAAACGGATGAACAAGGGATCACAGAAAGAGACCCACGTAACAATGATGCGCCAAACGGTCGTTACACCATGCCGAGAAGTATTAAATTAAGTGTCAGCTACAACTTCTAACTAAT
>NZ_JAGJEE010000038.1:0-53806 GCF_018100885.1 Pseudoalteromonas sp. MMG013
CTGGCATTAACGATGGCATCACCTTCAATGGGTGTGGTTATACTGGGTGTGCTTGCACTGGTATCAATGTTAATAGCAAGTGCGCTTGATGCACTACTATTATTACCGGCCAGATCTGTCGCAACTACGGTAATAGAATGTGTGTTTGCAGACAGTGCAGATGATGGCGTAAAGCTCCAACTTCCACCAGCAGGCACCACCACCGACCCTAACACACCATCCTTATCTGACGTGAGTGTTATCGTGTCTCCAGCTGCCGCCGTTCCATCAATGGTCGGCGTGGTATCTGATGTAATATTATCCGTATTTGAGCTACCGGTATCACTTGCACTGTTTAAGTCTGGGGTACTTGGTACACTTGGAGCTGTTGTGTCTAATGTGACACTCAAACCCGTTGAAGTTGATGATGTATTGTTACTAGCATCCGTTGCTGTTGCTGTAATCGTGTGTGATGTGTTAGATGTTAGCGTGCTTGTTGTTATCTCCCATGAACCACCGGTTGCAGTGCCTGAGCCAATAACAGTCGTGCCTGACACACTGCTAAATAGCTTAACCGTTGATCCTGCCTCTGCAGAACCTGACAACGTTAAGGTTGTATCATTGGTATAATTATCAGTGCTTGAAGCGCCTGTATCTGACGCTGCATCTAAATCTAACGAGGTTGGCGCATTTGGCGCTACATCATCACTGACTGTAATGGTAAATGACTCTTGAAACGAAGACGTACCATCATGTGATTGCACACACACAATATAACTGCCAGCGCTGATTGCTGCTTGTGTTTCTAATATGCTGCCATTTATCTGGAAACTGCCATTGCCACTATTGGCTGTACACGTCCCGCTTGTTGAAGTGCCAGCATCAACTAAGGTGTATGTGTGGCTACTATCATCCACATCCGTGGTACTTAAGGTGCCAACATCTGCCCCCGCACTGGTGCTTGATTGAGTCATACTTGATGAAGACAATGCAATATCGGTTGGCGTATCATCCACTGCTGAAATCGTGACTGTCGCTTGGTTTGTCCCTGTACTATCAGATGTACCATCATTAAAGGTGTAATCTAACGTTACACTACTTGATGGGTCTTCAGACGTATTAGCATAAGTAAGTGATGAAATAACCGAATCAACAATACTTGATGTTGCGCTGCTATTAAATGTGAGTTTAATCGTACCAGCAGAATTGGTCGTTACGGTGCCGACTGACACACTATTATAAGTAAAGCTATTACCTTGTGTCAGTGCCCCTAGTAAACCGGTGTTGGCAAATACATCGGTGCTATTTGCGCCACCATTTCTTGTTATTGTTAAACTGGCATTATTATAATCACCGGTATTGCCATTGAGTGCATCCAATTCTGTATCAGCAACGGTTACGTCACTGTCTATTGTAACGGCACTATTGCCCTCTGTGAAAGTTGCACCGCCATTTAACGAAGCAAAAACTGGGACGTCATTACTGGCAATAAAGGTGATCACCGTATTAGCGCCACTATCCGCAACAGTAAATGATAAATTTGATGCCGGCGCATTTGTCAGCGACAGTGTCAACTCAGATATATTAAAATCCGTTGCATCGGTATCAACTTCTAATGTACTTGAGCCATTAAAGCGTACATTGTTAGTCGATAAGCCAGTGACACCTGTTATCGTGATCATGTCCCCAATTGCTAAATCTGCGATGGTATCACCCGACAGGTCAGAGGTACTCCCTATGAAATTGTCATTCCCCCCGTTACCCGTCATTGCATCAGTGCCGCCGCCAGGGCGGATAGTATCAGCACCAGAGCCACCGGTATAAGTATCCGCACCGTTAAAATCGGTGGCTGAAATGGTTAACACGTCGCCACTAAAAGCACTGGCATTTAAGGTAATAGCGCCCGTTACAGCACTACCAGTTGCATTGGTTATATCAACCGTCCCGCCATCTGAAGCAAAGTTATCTGTTAAGGTAAGCGTAAAATTACTATTTGTTCCTATGGCTACACCTTCAACTGATGAAACCGATGTGCTGCTAAAATCAAACGTCCCACCATCCATTAATTTCAGTATTTCGCTGCCAGCCCCACCAACAATTGACGTACTAAAATCACCGATATTGGCAGCATCAATTGCAACGGTTGCACCGCTACTTAAGCTCAGGGTCCCTATATTAAAGTAACTGCCACCAGAGACATCCGCACCATTGGATGCAGATACAGTATCGGTTTGGCTTGCATCACCGGTTAGTGTGCCTGTATAGGCACTTGAGCCAATATCGAACGTAACCGTATCTGTGGACGAATTAGCTGTCACATTCGTTGTACCATTACTAATAGTAACAGTTCGCGTATTAGTACTATCATCACCTATGGTATAGGACTCAACGGAAGAGAATGTGGTTAAATTACCATCGCCACTGATAATAATTGTTTCAGAACCAGACGCCGTAATTGTGCCACCAAATGCGTTGTGCTGACTTGCCGTCATAGTCACTGAGGCGCCCGACGCTAAGGTGAGGTTATTCACATTAGAAATAGACCCTGCTGATATATTCGCACCACTGCTTAAGCTGAGCGTATCTGCAACAGTATTGTCACCCGTAATAGTGCCTGTAAACGCAAGCGTGCCTAAATCAAATGTGATTGCATCAGTCGCTGAGGTTGCAGTAACAGAATGCCCTGCGCTGGTGACCGTCACTGACCGAGCGTTCGTACTGTCATCATTTAAGGTATAATTCTCAATGGCCGATACGGTACTCACATTACCATCACCAGAAACAGATACTGTTTCTGTACCGCTGCCAGATATCGTTCCAGTAAAACTAGACAATTGGGCTGCATTAATTGTTACAGTACCACCAGCAGCAACCGATAAATTCTCAAAGCCACTGACGGTCGCACCCGATATATTTCCACCGTTGGTAACAGCCAATGTATCTGTGCCACTTCCACCCGCTAAAGTCCCTGTCGCACTCAGTGCATTCACATTAACCGTGTCATCGTTACCACTACCCGTTAGGTTTTGTGACGCGCTGCCTAAAGTAAATGTATTCGCTGCACTCAACACATACGTTTCAACCGCACTGTTCCCCGTTAAGCCATCGGTCGCTGCGCTTATGGTAATTGAATCAGTGCCGCTTGCAGTTACTGTTGAAAAGCCATCGTGTTGCGCTTCTGTCATTGTGACCGATGCGCCACCGCTCAATGTTAAAGATTCGAATGCACTGACTGTTGCATTGCTGATACTTGCCCCTGTGCTCATTTGCAGCACATCTGTATCGCCGCCGCCAGCAAGCGTACCCGTAACGCTTAACCCAGCAATATTAACGGTATCTGCACTGCTACTACCGGTAATATTTTGCGCTGCGCCAGATAAGGTAATGTTAAAACCAGCATTGAGAATATATGTTTCAATATCCGCATCAGCAGTAACCGTGCCATCCCCATCAGCACTTGCCAAGGTAAATGTATTTGTTCCGGTACCATTTATGGTTGTAAACCCATCGTGTTGAGACTCACTGAGCGTTAATGAACCATTATTATAAGTCGAGAGGGTTTCAAAGGTGGTTAAACTGGTAAATTGCGTCAGATCACTGCCATCTATTACAACAATTTCATCGGTACCATCGCCACCTTGAGCAGTTGATCCTGAAATATGACTGGCAGATGTTATAGTGAGCGTTTCATCTTCATTGCTAAATGATATAGCTGGGCTTAAGTTGGCACCCGATGTAGTATTAAATGATGCTGCAGAGCTACTTGCAGCGGTCACATTCGCAACACTTAGTACTGCACTTCGTGACGTACTGTTATCAGTACCATCGTTAACAACAACAGTGACTGTTCTAGATGTAGTATTAGGCGTCGAACTCGTATTATTATAAGTCACCGCTTGTAAAAATGTTGCTACTTCTGCGGTCGTCGCAGTTGCGCCCGTAATTGAAAGTGTGTCTTGTAGTGAAATATCAGAGGCACCACTTATCCCTGTCAATGCATTTTGCGCACTTGCTGATACATTGAGCCCTTCCGATGCGCCATCTTGATCATTCGTTAAACTAACTGTAATTGTTGTTATCGTGTCGGTATCTGTAACCGTCGGGCTCGTCATGAAACCGACTGCACCTGACCCTTCAGAAAATGACGCGGTTGTATCATTGCCTGATGTGCCACTATTTAAATCAACCACAGGCGCTGCGTTTACCGTAGTGAAATTAAACGTGGTATCGTCACTGATACCTGCAAAACTATTGCCTGCTGAGTCATCAACTGCCGTTGAATCTACGCGCAGTGCATATTGATTGCTACCGGTTAAGCTATTCGTCGGATTTATATAAATCTTGTCGTTGACAATACCAATGTGGCCCGCGCTCGGGGTATTGGTTGAACCTTCACTTTCAGTCGCAACGTTAAACACTTCAAAATCACTTGATCCTGTGACATCGCGAACGGTTATATTACCCGTGCTTAACGCTACATTTTCACTAAAATCGATGACGATATTATCAGACACCGAGACATTAGTACCATTATCTGTTGGCGTTGAGTTTGCGCTGTCAAATGTCGGCGCTGTCACATCTGCGGTGGTAAAATTAAACGTCGTATCATCACTGATACCTGCAAAACTATTGCCTGCTGAGTCATCTACTGCCGTTGAATCTACGCGCAGTGCATATTGATTGCTCCCAGTTAAATCATTCGTCGGATTTATATAAATCTTGTCGTTGACAATACCAATGTGGCCCGCGCTTGGGGTATTGGTTGAACCTTCACTTTCAGTCGCAACGTTAAACACTTCAAAATCACTTGACCCTGTGACATCGCGAACGGTTATGTTACCCGAGCCTAACGCCACATTTTCACTAAAATCAATGACTATGTTACTAGATACTGACACATTCGTTGCGTTATCTGTTGGCGTTGAGTTTGCACTGTCAAATGTGGGTGCTGTCACATCTGCACTACAAGAACCAACAACCGTGCCCCCAAAACCAAGATTAGGGCTTGTACAACTAAAAGCAGATGCAACCATTCGACAACTTCCATCTGGTAACAAACAGGCAACATTCGCAGCAAATACCTTTTGTATCAATAAATCACTATCAGCATATGTACTATCGCCTGATACAATCGTCACTTTTTGATTACTCGGTTTAAGTAACCCCTGTGAAGTCAAAAAGCTTAATGTACTTCGCACATCCAAGCTTGAACTATTTTGCTTGTCACTTTTTCCTCTGCCAAAGGTATCAAATGGATTACTATTCGCTGTATCAACTACCTCAGTTACCGCCTCGATGTGCTCTGTATCGTATGATTGATTATTATTTGAGGGGGTTTTTACTGTATCAGCATACGCACCAGTGGCAATCAAAGATGGTACAGCGATTGCCAAAATGCTCTTATTAATACTTGTGCGTTCCATGATAATTACTCCTGACAAAATTCAAAAATGAAACTAGATAGTGCATCTGAGCTTTGCAGCACCTCGGGTGCTGTACTACTGGTTACAATTGCAATATCATAAATTTGTTTTACGTCCCCTGAAAAAGTTAAGCAACTAATTACTTTCCCATTATTTATATCTAACAGCCAAATGCCACACTGATTTTCACCTAACAGTCTTTCGTTTCCTGTAAAATTCATTTTTCCGTCAGACGTACGTAATGTACTTGTACCCACAATCATTAAATCACCAAAGAATGTCATCCCTCTCGTGAAGCCCGGGAGCTCAGCCAAAACACGTGTAGTGTCTGCTTCTGGATCATACACATGAATAGCCCCGTCGCCAGATGCACAATAATAGACTTTCCCCAAGTGGCACCTCGGTGAATGCGGCATTGAAATACCCGCCTTGACTATTTTATTTTCAACAACGTCAATAAGTACGCCGTGACTGCCAATCTCATCTCGCCAGCCTTCTGCCGTATCTGATTCACTGAATGCAGTTGCATAACGAGGAATACCATCAAGCATGGCCATACCATTTAAATGGCATCGGTTATCAGGTTTTAACTCGGATATAAATTCAGGCCGCCAAGCTGCAACAAAGCTATAGTCAGGGCTGAGTTTGCATAAACATGAAAATACTGAATTAACTACCCATAACCCTTCGGTACCCCACGCTATATCATGGGCATTAATCAAACCAGTCGATAAGCTGGCCCTTTCAACGAACAAACTATCCGCTGATTTAACACTTTGAACTTGTTCACTTAATTCGTACCTAAACTGCGTAAGCTCTTTAAGCTCACTGTCTTGTAACTTGCTTGGCAGCGCTTCATAATTATCAAACTCACCGTCAATTATAGCCCTATGCCCACTTTTAGTTTTCTTAAAATCAATCACTTGATTCAATGTGCCCAGTGTTATCCGATTATCATCGGCATACAAACCCATTGGTCTTGGAAACGCTTTTAGTTTTGTTTCTAGTTTTCCAACTTGAGACCGCACTACAATAAGTCGTTGTGAGTGATAACTAGTCGCAAGTAAAGAAATACCGAGCTGAGCCAATATTTTTGGTAAGTTATCACTATAGGTGCTACTAAAATCTAAATTTTCAGTTTCAGTTTCAGTTTCAGTTTCAGTTTCAGAATTCACACCCAGTTTCGAGGTACGCAAAATCATATTCTCCATTATTCTTTTAGTGCTTTTTTATTACTGCCAATTACTGTCATTTTGCTATGCCTATTAATACGCTACGTGCTGACTTGATGTGTTCAACTAAATGTAGTTGGCTTAATGGCCGCGCGACACCACATGCTTTTAACTGAGCGAGTATGCCAGAAACAATGGCAGCTGACGCAGATGTCCCCCCCAAATTGATATCCCCCTCCAATGAGGTCGATTTGACTGAAGCTGATGCATAATAATCAACACATTCTCCATAATTAGAAAACTCCGCAAGTTTACCATTTGCATAGAGAGAACCCACCACGACAACCGATTCTAGTTTAGATAATTTATTAATTTCACATGCTTTTTGTCTATTATTACCAGCTGATGCAACAATGATGGGGTCGTGTGCTGCCAACGCTAAATCTTTAATAACGGCAGTAGTGATATCAGATAAAAATGGAAGAACCCAGCTACAGTTAATTACATCTGCTTTCATTAATTTAGCCACGTGAAATGCCAATATCAAAGAAGAAGTCCATGTTGATACTTGCCGAATCGCAATTATTTCACTGGTAGGCGCAAAACCCTCTCCCCCCATATTGTCGCGCTTGGCCGCGATAATCCCAGCGACCAGTGTGCCATGGTAGTCTATTCCCTTTTTAGCACTGGCATCCAATACATGTTCATCAGCGTCGTACTCGAGTAAAACAGTTAAATCATTAAATTCGCTATGGCTAAAGTCAAACCCGTCATCAATAATTGCGACCCTAACTTTCTTAATAGGTGAATGACAAAAAGGAGGCTTAAGTGATGTTACAGAGCTTGCTTGCACGTGAACTTTTTTTGGCTGAACTTCGTGATTGGCTTTAGGTAACTTTCTGACAGGGGCTATATCTGGCTCCACCGCTACGACACTTTGGTGGGCTTTTAATACAGAAAAAACATCAAAAAAATACTCTTTTTCTGGTGTGACCCAATAGACTGCTCCGCCTTGTATCTTTGCAATAACTTGCACTTGGGCAATTTGACTATGCAATTGTGAAATTTCTGTTTCTGATAGCCAAGACTGGATTATTATTTTTTTATTAAACGCATACTTTTTCCCTTTTTCATCGACTAAAAAGTCATTGCTGTATTGACTCAGAACAACCGTTTCTTTGTTACTCTGAAAACGTACCGAATTCACAAAAGGCTGCGCAGATAACCCCATGACAAACAAGTAACTGGTTAAAATTAACGCCAATTTAATCACACGCCAATATAAGCAGCTCAATTTAAGCACTTCGCTTTAATCAAGAAAATACCTACCTGATTCATTAAAATAAAATACATTATACTTCCATTACTAATACACAAGTAATACCCAAACAGCCCCAAAATGTGACATACAACAACAAGGTACACAGATTTTAGTTGATAAACCTGTGCACCTACACGTCAGTTCCGGGGTGGGTAAATCCCGTCCAATGCAATACAAAAATTGAGCACCAATGCAGGTTGCATATTCTCATGAGGTTGGCCTGCGCCCGCCACAGAAAAGCTAGAGCTATCCATTAAATCAACATCATTATCAAGTGGTGCTGTATACCTTAACACACCACCACCTGCGGCATTATCAAGTGCTAACTTGTTATTACTTGGTTCACCTGTATCACCTACCTGAAGCACACCAGAAATACTGTGTGTATGCTCAGGTAACTGAGATGGAACCAATGCTTCTTGAGTGAATCCTCCAAAATAAGAGAATGGCCGCAAGGATAGTCCAGGCCCCTGCCCTGCATGCATCGGCGTACGCCCTGCTAAATCAGGAATGCCAAATGTTGTTCTACCATTTCCTCCAAAATTAGCCCCTAACAAACTAAAGATTGCTGTCATCTGTGCAATACTTAAAATTTGGCCACTACAAGTGGCCCAATCTTGAGGACTGAACGTTGCGCCCAAACTTCGAATTTCTCCAATAAATGGATCTGCCATCATTTATTCTCCTCTAGTTTCTTGATGGAAAAATGCCTTGCAGGCAAATAACAAAGTGAATGGCCAAGTAGGGCATCATATTATTATGAGGCACATTACCTCCAGCGGACTCAACAGCTGATTCGCTCAATTCTTGTACCGCACCTGTTACTGCACCATTTAAATACGCGGTTTCATTTTGTGGACTCTTTGCAAGTACATTACCGATTGCAGTAGATGTGTTTGCACTGTTATTGCTTGCTTGTAAACTATGAGTATGGGCAGGAATTTGACTCACTTGTAAGGTCACACTCTCTACACCCGTTTTAGCCGCAAGTGGATAATTTTGTAAGCCTGGCCCTTGGCCAAAATGAACAGGTATACGGCTTCTCATATCTGGCAGTGCAAACGATGAGCGTCCATTTCCCCCGTATTGGGCCCCTATCAGGGCAAACAAAGCCTGATTTTGATTTACTGCCATAATGGTGCCATTACACATTGCCCATTGCCGTGGTGCAAAAGTGGTGGCCATCATCTTTATTTCACCAATAAATGATTCAGACATGCTTTCTCCTTATTAATTTCTTGGTGGGAAAATACCGTCAAGCGCCATGCAAAAATTCAGTGCTAATAAAGGCTGAATATTCGTATGAGACTGACCGCCCCCCGCGCTAGAAACAACGTCTTGTGCCAGCCCTGTTAGATTTGCAGAACTGCTGTACATAAAGGGCTCTGGTCCGCTAAAAGCATCCTTTGAATTAGAAAACACCCTATCGGTAAAAGTTGGGTTATTTATTGCCTCAGTACTGGTCGCTTGTACTCCATGAGAATGGGCGGCCATTTCAGCAATACTGAGCGTGACATTTTCCACGCCATACTGGTTGCCAGCCGTAAATACCCTACTAGGCTCACTTTTCAGAGTTCCTCTCCCGATTGGCGTTCGCCCTCGAAGGTCTGGTAATTTAAAATTCGTTCGACCATCACCTCCAAATTGAGTCCCTAACAATGCATAAAGTGCCCCATGTTGTGAGATCGTAACAAACCCACCATTACAAAACACCCAATCTTTTGGGGCAAAATTAAACGCAAATGGCCTTATTTCTGACATAAACGGGTCAGCCATAAAAATCTCCTATTCACTTAATTAAACGGATAATTTACTTTATTAATTAACTTAGAACGCCAACTACCTCTTTTGAGCAATATGTATCTCATACTCTGTTTCACTATTTGGCGATAAAAACAATTCAGCTTCACCAAATGCTTCATGCTCGAGCTTATAAGTACCTTGGCTTAGAGGTTCATTGGCTTTGCCGTTTAACAGCACACTAAATGCATTCCACTCGTCTCCATCAAGTTTTGATTTTTTGACCGATGATATTTCTAATTCCACTTCGCCGTTTTGGCCTACAATCTTGACAACAGACCCTTGTGCACTTTCAACATTTTCAAACGTAAATTTTTCCATATTAAACCCCTATGCTTACTTTGATTTAGTTACACACCGCTCATTAACTTCGCTGGGTGCGGGTACCACACCATAAATTCATATGGTGGGCTAATAGATTCAACTTGAAACCCTAAACGATAATATAACTGCTTTGCTGCCACATTATTTTGTTCAACAGAGAGCGTTAAAGGTGCACCCGACTGTAATGCCGCACTTTGAAATGATTGAATGATTGCGGAGCCAAAGCCATGTCCACGGGCGCTGGGTAAAAAACCAATGTCGACAATGCGAATTTCGTTTGGGCCAAAATCGATGGTTGCTTTACCTATCGCTTCATGGTGCTTTTCTATAATAAAGTACATTGCATTGGGAAACTTATCCCCATATCCTTCAGTTTGAGCCCGAAATTGCATTTCTACAATCGACTCTACGAAATCTTTCTCTCCATCAATTAGCTGTAAATCTTGGCGCATAGAATGGTGCAGCTTTTCTAAAAAAGGTTTATCTGCTGTATTAGACGGCCTTATATTGAGCCCTTTTGGAATATTAAATTTCATTACCTCGTTATCTCCTTAACTTACTTTTTTACAGCAATATGTTTTGTTTTTAGAGTTCATAATTAAGTTAAATAGCCACTCATTAACATTGCAGTCTATGACAAGGTTAATTCTTGATGTATCTCCGGTGTTTTTCACTGAATGTTCTGCATCGGCATTGATATACCAAACACTATTTACAGCCATCGGCACAGTTGCGCCGTCGACTTGAAACTGAACTTCTGGAGAAATCTCTAAAGGAATATGAATACGTGCTTGTGATGAAATCTCAACACTAAGCCCTTTATCTCTATGAGGTTTAATATATGAATTAGGGTGCAAACGCATCAGACGTACAGACAAGACGTCACATTCGAACCGAGCAATAAGAGCCCTAATAGAAGGCAAACGTTTCAAATACTGACTTTCTACCCAAGGGCTTTCACAATTATGTGAAAATGCTTGTAAAATGATATGGCTATCTAGGTGCTCTTTGGGAATTATTAAAGGCAATACATCCCAATCTCCGTCATAGCAAGACGTATTTACGTGGCTTACCCAGTCATGGCTTTTCGCAGCTTCAATATCAGATGATAGCTCCGACCCTTCTAACGAAAGATCTAACTGTGCAAACGCCAAAATAGGCTCAGACATCCAACTTCCTTATAATTATTTGGGAGATAATGTATGCCTCTACATAATCTGTCCATAATCATACAATACGATTAATTGCTTTAATATAAATAATTACACAGTTTGGCGTAATTCCAAATTACAACACATTACACTGGCAAAAACTGCCCAAATATGTGCTTAACTCTTTCTCATTATTACAAAAAGCGTATTGCTATCTTTTACTAGCTGCATCAAAATATAGCCTACTTCTAGCCATTATCAACTATTGATAGTCCATTTCAATCGCATGTATTTCTTGCTCCGACACAGCTTTAAGTAAGCCACTTAGTATTACTGCCTTTTCATGATTTTGATCTGAATAACCTATAAATTGCCTTTGTGAATGAACCAACTCAGGTAAAATTGAGACCGGTAAATTAAACTGAGAGATAATTTTCTTGGCCCAGCGCTTATCAACAAGCACTGCGCCAACACGGTTAGATGATAAAATGTCGAACAGAGCCCTCGCATCTTCGTCTGAGCCTTCATAGTAAGAACGTTTAATAATAACTGCATTGATATCAGCAAGTGTTTGAAGGGCTGCTTTTGGGTAGGGATATTCTTGTGCAATCACCACGCTAAATAAGGGCAGAGATTTTATTTTTTCTAACGTTAAAAATTGATTGTTCACATTGACTGCCAATGCCATTTCCCATACCGAAACTCCATGCTCAACCAAATTTAGATCATCTGCACTATCGATGTGTAGCGTAAAGTCGTATTTACCACTCAATACATCGTCAATACATCGTTTATACGGTAGTTCGGTGAACGAAGCCGACATATTTTCATTGTTTAACACATACTTTAGTAAATCGACTTGAATACCTTTTGCATCTCCAGCTTCTTCAACGAAACTGAATGGCCACCATCGTGAAAAACAAAAACTGTACGTATCCGCCTGAGCAAATACATTACAATGAAATAGCCATATAAAAATCAGCACCCATTTCATGTTAAACAACCTGTGAAGTACAGTAATACTTAACTAAGCGTAATAGGTTTTAGGTTAGGTGCAAATATACGCACCACATTTAGTCAGATTATATTTTTACCGTACAAAAGGGAGTGTGTTACTTAACAGTACACATATTACAACGCCTAACGACATTACAAACCATAGCTTCGCAAATTTCGTTTGTTGACACGCATTGTAGTAGCACTGTGTTGGGTTGTCAGGATCGATTAAAATAAACGTTGGCTCATTCGCACTGAATGATTTACACAGTTGCGTACGGTAAGCCGTTTGGCAACTATACTGCTTTTCTTGGAATGTAAATTCGACCAATAAGCTTTCTTCAGACAGCATTTCCATTGGGCCTGCTTTATGTTGCTTTACTTTTACCAAGTTATTGACTTGCACTTGTCGCCAAATACGCTTTTTAAACCGTTTTCTTTTCCCTTGCCAGAACAACAAAGACGCCATAACCAGCATTACTGCGCCTAAAACCAATAACCAGTTCATAAAACCAACCTATACACTAAATGCGCCGTTAGCAAATCACTTAACGCCATCCCGACTGATTTAAACACAGTAATATCATCACCTGAACGTACAAAACTGACATCATGTAGCTCACTTAGTTCAGCAACAACAAACGAGCTATCGATCAGTCCTTCCGAGATAGGAATGAGTACTTCCCCCGCTTCATTAAGCACGTTTACGCGGCTATCTACAAACAATTTAGAGCGGGTAACCGTTGTCGAGTCACATTCTCTGTGTTGTTTATGATGATTACCTATCAAATCAACATGGGCTCCAGGCTTTAACCAAGCGCCATCAAAAAGTGGCTCATGAGATCCGGTTGCACAACTGACTATATCTGCACTGTTTATTGTGGCTTCGTTTGCATTTCCAGATATAAATTCAATACCTTTAAACTTGATAGAAAGCGTTGAAATTAATGATGCTACTTTTGATTTATCACGAGCAACCAAGGTCACTTTTTCTATCGGTCGTACGGACAAATGCGCTTCTATCATATAAAGTGCCAAATTGCCGGAGCCAAAAAATACCAAATGACGGCTGTCAGGGCGAGAAAGGTAAGAAGATGCCAAAGCAGACACGCTTGCGGTACGCCAAAACGTCACGCTTGTACCGTCAATCAATGCTAATGGTTCACCATGTTGTCTGTCGAAAAGCATAATTTTCGAGTATAAGCTTTTAAACCCTTTCTCTGTATTACTTGGAAAATAAGTGAATGACTTAACCCCAATGACTTCATTGTTCCATGCCGGTAACACCGCAAAAGCATCATGATTGTTCGCATCTTCTGTAAGAGGAAACACCTGTCTTGGTGGCGTACCAGCAGGCTTTGCAAACCCTATTTTTAGTGCTTCAATCACAGCCTTAAAACTTAAACTGCTGTGTACTTGTTGCTCTGAGATGATATGCATATCTCTGTTACTCCACTATAAATTGTTTCGGTGCATGAGTTAAACACTCAAACCCCTCGTGCGTTACCAAAATGTCATCTTCAATCCTAACCCCCCCTAACTCTGGAATGTATATCCCGGGCTCTATCGTAATTACATTTCCAGCCTGTAATACAAAATGTGTTTTCGGTGTGATAAATGGTGTTTCATGCAAATGTAGTCCTAAACCATGTCCGAGCCCCTTACCTGCATACTCCTCATAGCCTGCACCAAACAAAACGCGCTCTGACGCTGCGTTCAATTCAATACAATTAGTGCCAGATTTAACCAGTTCAAGACTGGTATTTTGCGCCGCAATAACCGTCTCATACATATGCTGCTGCTTAGCAGTTGCTGATTGATAAACATAGGTGCGAGTCATATCTGAGCGATATCCATTAACCACAGCGCCAAAGTCAATGAGGATCATGTCACCCTCTTTAAGCTGTGTGTTCCCAGGCTTGCCATGAGGTAATGCACTACGAGGCCCAAATAATAATATGGTATCAAAGCTAACACCATCAGAGCCCAGCTTCTGCATCTTGTAGTCAAGCTCAGTGGCAAGCTCCTTTTCTGTTACACCCAAACGCACATGCCCTAGCATGTCAGCAAGTGCAAGATCAGCTATTGCAGCCGCTTTTTTAATGTTTGTGACTTCCCATTCACATTTTACCGTTCTAAGTTGCTCTATCAGACCTGTTATCGGTCTAAGTACCCTATCTAGTGTGGTTGCGATTTCTTGCCATAAATTCACTGTAATATACGCAGCATCAAATCCTGTATCTCCACTGGGTAAATGACGTTGAATACACGCCCCCAATGTTTCACTACTGCGATCTCGGCACACAATATCGCAATGCTGGCACTCCTGCTGAGCTCGCTCAAAGTAACGGTAATCTGTGATTAAAATGTATTTTTTTGGGCTAGCAATAAGATATGCTGCGTTACCGGTAAACCCTGTTAAGTAGTTAATATTTTCAGGGCCAAACACCAGCATGCTATTGAGCTTACTGTCGTTCAAAGTTTGATTAAATTTGGATTGTCGAGAAGTATACCTTGAGATCATTGCGCTATTAGAGTCGTTTTCCATGCGACACAACATAGCGCAATATTAAATTGCATACAATATTAAATATTCAATAAATTTACATATTTGTTATTTTGTTTGCTCTGTTTTTAGTAATAATTGCTTAATGTCATCTTTGGCAGCACTAATATGCAGTTTCAAGTACTGGCATGCTTTTTCTGCATCTTTGGTTTTGCACAATTCAAGTAAAGTACGGTGCTCTTCTGGTGCGGTTTTAATGCCACCTGCCAATAATATATGCATGCGCACGTAACGCTCCGAGTTTTTGCTATACATAGCAACTAACTCCGCCGTTTGCGGACGATTCGCTCTGCTATACAACTTTACATGAAACTCGGCATTAAGCTTACCTGTTGCCAATTGTGTATCACCAGCTTCTGTGGCTTCTTCTAAGTCGTATAATATAGCTTCAGCTTCAAGTAAGTCTCGAGGCGTTAAATTAGCGATTGAATGACGTAATAGTTCTGCCTCCAACAATGCCCGTAAATCAAAGATTTCATCAATTTGATCCGCGCTCAGCATTGTAGCCGTAGCGCCTTTATGCGCTTCAAAATTAACTAACCCTTCTGCTTCCAGCTGTAACAAGGCCTCTCTAACAGGAATGCGACTCACGTTTAACTCGTCCGCTAACGCAGCTTGACGTAATGGGTCGCCGGCTTTAATTTCTCCTGAAAGAATCTTCTCTCTTATTGCTTCTGCGACAAGTTGTGTACGTGTTTTATGCTCAATTCCCATGAGTGCCCCTATATTTTGCATTTAGCATACATTATACATATATCAGCTATTGCTGCTACATTTGACTGATAAACATCACAAATGCTGTATGATTTAATTATTCTTAAGCTACAACGCGCTGGCTTAATTTATCTTCTGCCAAACCTCTCGTTCAACCAGTTTACCATTTTTATGAAGTGTATGGTGCCACAAGTCTTGCTCTATTTGATACGTAAATGCCATCGACTTACCTATCAAATTGTTTACATTGCCATATTCAACGTGCTCGGTGAAATGGGTATTATCCAATTGGTACGATCCACCTCCTGCATACAAAAATTTTCCGTTATTTTGTGTTATGTAACTAAAGTGACTTTTTGAAATTATCTTTACGGAGCTTAACTCAGGCGCGCGTGCTGTAACCAGCCCTTTATCAGTTGCGTACTCTCCTTTAACAAACTGCCACGTGCCTATTAATGGATTTGCTATCACAACGTTGATATTTAAAACAACCGTTGCCAGCCCTAACTTTAACCTTACCATAAATTAACCTCTTGATTTTATTAAAAAACAATCAAGATATTAGAGCATACCCCATCAATTTTATCACTTGAGATACTTTCATAATACTAAGCAAGCTCTCAATATAATGTAATTTTTATATAAAACACAGGTCTATTATTAATTAGTCGTAGTTCAATTAACAATAGCGAAAAATAATGTATATGAACCTCAACAAATTACTCATGCTAGTGCTTTCTATCAGTTTTATTTCACGTGAGGCACTCAGTATAGAATTGAAGTATCAAAACTTTGATGCGCTATCTACTCAACAACAGTCTGTTGTTAAATCTTGGATAGAATATGGCGTACTGGCTAGCGAAAATACATTGGGACCATTATCCCAAGATTATGTCCCCGTTAAATTAAAACCACGATACTTTGCATTTGAGCCAGTTCCTTGGGCAACGGTAAATAGAGGTAACCCTGACGGTATTGAGCTACACTTCAATCGCTACGCAGCAGAATCTACCTTAAAAAAGGATTGGACGCTCTATCACGAAATTGCCCATTTGTATCATCCACTATTAAACTACGAAGACTTTTGGATAAGTGAAGGGTTAGCCACTTACTTGCAAAATATTACCATGTTAGAAAATGGCATTATTTCTTATCATGATTTTAAGAATCGCTTATGGTCTGGCCTTTCAAGAGGGAAACAACAAACTAAAAGTAAGCAAGGTAAATTATCCAGCGTATCAAGTAACATGTGGTCACTACGCGCACAACAAAGAGTCTACTGGAGTGGTGTAGCATTTTTTATTGAAGCTGAAATTGCGCTAAAATCCAAAACACCATCAGCGCCCTCAGTTGCTCAACTGATCAAGCAATACCAACTATACCGCAAAGACCCCACCCAAGATACTAACCACTTTATTAGTAAGCTTGATCAGTTAAGTCACAGTGCTGTTTTTACAAACTTATATCGTAAATACATACACAGAAAAGACTTTCCAATCATTACCCGAACTCAAATTGATCAGTTGAGGCATTAATAAATGATAAAATATCATGGCTAAAAGCAGCCAACGACTGCCCCGAATCAGCACTTCTTTCGTATATGGTAATATTTATATAAAGAGTAGAGCGATGAATTATAAAGAACCAGACATTTCACGAATAATTGAAATGGCGTGGGAAGATCGTACCCCTTACGAAGCAATTGATAATCTATATGGGCTATCTGTGCCTCAATTAACTCAGTTTATGCAAAACCACCTGTCTCGTCGCAGTTTTGTTACATGGAGAAAAAGACATCGAGGTCGCAAAAATAAGCACTTTCACCTGCGCCTTACAACAGTAACTCGTAGCCACTGTAAAACTCAATACAAATTAAAATAGTCTCCCAAAAAAGCCCAGTGCAATGGCGCTTCATA
Source organism: Pseudoalteromonas sp. MMG013 (assembly GCF_018100885.1). Classification (NCBI taxonomy): domain Bacteria; kingdom Pseudomonadati; phylum Pseudomonadota; class Gammaproteobacteria; order Alteromonadales; family Pseudoalteromonadaceae; genus Pseudoalteromonas; species Pseudoalteromonas sp. MMG013. Next base: position 17,363 of record NZ_JAGJEE010000038.1, read on the forward strand.
TTATTGGCTGGCTTTTTTACAGATGGATTGCCTCAGAACAACACCAAAGCATTCATTTTGAGTTCAGAATGCAATTTAAAAAAGATTGTTTCGGTCTATTACACTATAATTGCAACACTTTTGCTAAGATTACAATTAGTTGCGCTTCATTCAATCTTATATGGGTATCAAATTGGACTATTTATCAACTTTAAAAGTAAAAACACGATTGGGAATAGGGTTTGGCTTTATATTAAGCTTGCTGATTCTACTCACTATAATGGGTATCATTAAAGTTAACTTTATTGATCACACTTTAGCAGAGATTACCGATGTTAACTCTGTTAAACAACGATATGCCATAAATTACCGAGGCAGTGTACACGACCGAGCTATTGCAATCAGAGATATCGCGATGGCACGTTCACCTCAAGAGATAACACGTTTTCAAAACGAAATTAAAGAACTCGCCGAATTCTATTTAGAGTCTGAAGAAAAGATGTCAAAAATGCAAAGAGACGGCATACACTTTTCCAGAGATGAACTGCGCATCCTCAATAACATTGATAAGATCCAATCACAAACCTTACCTCTGATTGAAAGTATCATTAATGATAAACGCCGTGGAGAGGTCATGACGACCACCATTTTAGACTCGGCCCGTCCCGCGTTTATTGAGTGGTTAAATGCAATAAATGAATTTATCGATTTCCAAGAAGTTAAAAACCAACAGCTGACCCCTGAAGCTCGCTCCGTTGCTGGTGGTTTCCAAGAGCTCATGTTGTCCCTTTGTGCACTTGCCATCGCAATATCCATTTTCGTTGGGCTTATGATAGAGCGTAGCTTTAGATCTTCCTTGGGAGGAGAACCGTTTGAGGCAGAACAAGCCATAAAAGCTATGGCCAATGGTTCCTTAACACATACTAATACGGATCACCCTACAGGCAGTATTCTCCACTCTTTGTCCGAAATGAGTAAAACACTCACAACCACAGTACGCAACATCGTCACAGCATCACAAAATGTATCAGTGCAAGTCAATGATGTCGCTCAAGGTTCAGCTTCTGTGTTAGACGCGGCCCGCCAACAAGCATCCTTAACTTCCGATACGGCATCTAAACTCTCTGACATGCGCCACAGTATTGACCAAGTCTCTCAAATAGCGCATCTAACGGAAAACAACTCCTCAATGACTACTGACAATGCCAAGCAAGGTCGAGAGCTCGTATTCGATGCAGCCCAAGAAATGGAAAAAATTGCCACGACAGTTGATGAAGCAGTAAACCAAGTAAAAAAATTGGAAGAAAGAACCAAAGAGATTGGCGGTATTGTTAATGTGATCAGTGGTATTTCTGAACAAACCAACTTACTAGCGCTCAATGCTGCTATTGAAGCGGCCCGTGCCGGAGAAACTGGTCGAGGATTTGCCGTTGTCGCCGACGAAGTTAGGCAGCTAGCACAAAGGACAGGTGAGGCAACCTCACAAATTGAAACAATGATCTCTGAAGTGCAAGCCGAGACAGCGGCCAGCGTATCTGCAATGGAAACAACCCAACCCCAAGTAGAAAGTGGTAAAGAACGTACAACTAAAGCAAGCGAGCTTCTCGCTAATATTGAAGAGCAGGCTGCTGATTCACTTAACAGAATAAAAGAAGTCGCCAAAGCCACTTCGGATCAAGTTAATGTAGTCAGTGATATAGCCACTGCGATGGAACAAATATCCGCGATGTCATCAGACGCTATTCATTCAATGCAAAATAATGAAAAAGCCGTAGATTCGCTGAATAACCTATCTAGTCAGCTTAAAGGGGAAGTGGACTACTTCAAAATTTAACATTAGACGCCTGAAATCTAAATAAGCATTCAGGCGTCTTTTTGACCACGATACGTGGGTCAAAACAACCTAACTGGATAGACTATGGGATTGAATTGGATACCTTGGGTTATTTCAATGACGCTTTCTCCTGCACCATTATTTAATGCGCTAAATGAAATTAAATCGCTTAACCGTACCGAACCAAATAAAGCGCTGCAATACTATGAAGAAATCATAGACCGCATTCCAACTATCCCTTCAAAAGGTTCAATGGAACTTCACTTAGCTGGACTGGAAGCCGCGATTCGAACCAATAATAGCCAACTCATCTCACATTCACTGGGTATCATTACTCAGACCCGCTGGCTTAATACAACTGTACATAGCCATTTTCGCATATTCGTACCAATGGCTATCCATCATCGCAGAATAGGTGATTATGACTATGCAAAATATTTGAACTTATGTGCACTTAATTGGGCTGCAACAGCCCGTGACTATACCAAAGTAGTTGGTAATTTGACCGTTGTATATCGTTATACAGGACAACATAAAGAAGCGGTCACATTACTCAAAAAATCACTACTTCGTGCCAGCACTCAAACTGTAAAAGCTGGAATTTATAACAACCTAGGTAACTTTTATCTACTTGAGAAAGACTATAAACAAGCCGAGTCTATGTATAAAAAAGCATTAAAAATTCATAATTTAGAGAATGATATCTTGCTGTCGTCAAGTGTCGGTTTAAACCTTTTATACATCATGACCCAACAGCAAGATTGGCAAAACTTTGCGCGTTACAAAGACGCTATACAACAAACCGTTACACATAGTGAGAAAGCTGATTTTATTGAGTATCTAAATTGGCTATTACTCGTATTTCGCACGCGCGGTGATGGCGCATTATTAACAGCTGATGAAGTTGCCAGATTAAATACACATATGTCTATGTTAGTCACGACTGAAATTGCACCGTCAATTGCCGAGTTTGTATTATTGTTTGACCATAAAGAATTAAGCGCGGCGTGGGGCCAAGTCTCCCCTTTACTTATCAACAAAATAACTAGCACTGGCAAACGTGCTCCTATTGAACTCTCATGCTCACCTCAGGCCCAGTGAATTACTGCTATAACGGTTTCAATAATCATAAATAGTACTTATAATTACCCTAATTTATTTAAAAACTCAGTGAGCAAAGATGAACAACAAAGATCTATACCGGAGCAACCCATTGACCGGTGTTAAACTTGACCAAGTGATTAACGAACTTGTCGAGCAGTATGGTTGGGAGCTTCTTCACGCTTATTTACAGCTTAACTGTTTTAAAAATAACCCGAGTACTGAATCAGCCGTAAAATTTTTAAAAAAAACAGTATGGGCACAAGAAAAAGTGGAAAATTTTTACCTGTACCGCTTAAAAAACCTACCTAAGCCTGATGATGTACAATACGAACTGCCCCCTCGCGACCGTATTATTCCTGAAGGTCATGTACCAGGCACACCGTGCGAGTTAAGCTTTTCGGATGCAAAGCGTATCCAAGAAAAAAAAGCTGCTAAAGATAGAGCCCGTACAAGAAAGCAACGTTCGTCTGCACAAAACCCTTGGGGTAACTAATCATGTATCGCTGGGCAGCTGCCCAGCTTATTTTTGTATTAATGTTACGCTTTATAAAAGCAGCAGTATTTAGCAAGAACCTCACCTTTCACCCTTGCTCATAACGTTTCACTAAATCATCAATTTTAGGCTTTAAGTTTTTAATTATATGATTAATTTCTTCAACTTGCTCTAAGGTGAAACGCTCTTTCCTAAGTAGAAAGTGCACATCATTGTCATGTACTGGATATGGCCAAACTTTCAACTTATCTAGTGCCAGTTTACTTGCTATGTATTGACCCGTAATCTTATCTTCAATAATGTAATCCACTCGTCCTATCGCTAAAAGCTCTGCTCTGCGTTTAATGCTAGCAATCGCAATAAACTGCTCTTGATATTTATCTTGATTAGCCAAATCTTTGACTTCTTCTCCATAATACGAGCCTAAGCTCACACCGATACGAATGTTTTGAGTTAGAATTTGTTCTAAAGAAGTGATATTAACCGGTGAATTAATTGAAAATAGTCGCATTTTTTCTGTGCGATAAGGCGCGGAATAGAGCCCGAGTTTGGCCCTTTCTTTAGTATAACTGGTCATCAAAACAACATCGACGGAGCCGCGCTCAAGTTCATTAAAACTGCGAGCTGAAGAGGGCAATTTTACAAAAAATGTGCAGTGCCCCCATTGCTTGAAAACCATTTTTGCGATATTCACATCTAAACCATCAGCTCCAGATGCCGTCAACATGGTGAGCGGAGGCCACTCTACCACAAACCCCACTTTAACTGAGTCAATACATTCCTTTGCTATATTTACAAATGAAACACACAAAAGCAAAGTTGCAATAATAAATTTAAATATATATGTAGTGATTCGCATAGCTTTAGATACGAGGAAAAGCAACGTCGCTTTTCCTCACAGCACCTTAAAACTGCTTAATTACTTTAACTTGATCTGTCACAGCACCTGAAGAAACAAATCCGATTGTATCAGGGTTAGCGGCAATCATTTTCAGCACTTCGGCATCATTAGACACCTCTTTTGGCGGCGTTCCTTTACCAGTAAAAATTAATTTTGACCAATACGCTTTAAGTTGCGCTGAGGACTTATTCAACACTTTATCGTTAAACTCATCGGTAACAGCACTCCCCGCCCCTTGCGAAATTGGGATAACTTTATTGCCATTAGAAAAAGACTTCTCTTTACCAGTAAAAATACGCTTAATTGTCGAAGCCTCAAAACTACTTCCGTTACTTGGATGAACAATAACAGACACATCAGCATATGCATTGATTGCACCGGTTAATAGCAGTAAACATGTTAACTTTTTCATGATCTATCCTCCTAAAAAACCACATCGATACCAAGTGTCAGCGCTTTACTATCACCTGCAACGGCCAGTGATACTGAGTCATCGTTAACTTTATCATATTGGACTTTAAATGCCGCGGATGGGTGAAAATCCCACCGCACACCAACCGCTTGCGTATCGTGTTTTTCTGCATCTTGACCTTCACCTTCAAAGTTAGAAACCATCACATATGGGGTGAAATCATTGATACGATACCCAGCACTAATCATGTAGGTATCTAAATTGCCGCCTAGATCTAATCGGTTAAATTCGGATAAGATAAAGAAATTACCAAAGTCAGCATTAGCAGCTAGCCCATAAAACTTGCCATCTCTTGAGTCTTTGCCATCCCACATGGTCGCTTCACCGTTACGGAATCGTTTATTGGTATATTGCATATGGGTAAATCGTAGCTCTAACCAATCGTAGCTTAACTGGACCACGCCTCCCAAAATATCTTCCCAGATTTCTCGCGTTGGCGTTTGAAAAAAGAAATCAGATAGAAGTTTGTTTTCGCCATCATCTTCACGCCCTGTATAAACGTTTGCAGATATCCCCCAATCTCCAATTGAGCCGTTATAAAGTACGTTAATCCCTTCATAATTAAATATTTGCCACGTATAATTATCAGCTGGCGCGCGCATCCAAACGTAAGCATAGCCTACATCGTAAAAATCTGAATAATAGAACAAGGGTAAGCGCTTTTTACCTGCCTGAATTGTCCAATTATCATTAATATCGTAAGACACATACGCCCATTCAAACTCGGCGTCATAGTCATTGGCACCACGCGCAACAATTTGCCCTGTTACACTTAAACCATCCCCTAAATCACCGCTAACCTGTAAGCCTATCAGTGATTCTGGCGAAAATGAGAAATCCTCTTTATATGCACTAACAATTGGATAGTCAGCAAGAAATGTGGGTTCTAAACCGAATTGAGGAACCCCTGTTCCACTCAAAACTTTACCACCATTGATACTTGCAAATCCGGATATATTTACCTCTGCGTGAAGCGCTGTTGAGGTCAACGCTGCGAGCAAGAGAGTTGATTTTAATTTCATAGATAGCTCCGCTAATCTAGTGTTATTGGCAGAGCTAAGTATAGTTAAACATCCGAAAAAGAAAGTTTTATTGATAAAAATTGGATTGGGACTAAGCTTTATTCAGATGACGGATACATCCGATATAGGCACTCAGCCTTATGGACCGACTCATCTGGTCGTATATCACAACTAATATGTTGTAATATTGTTAGCTAATAAGGTGTTATATGTCTTCACTATCGCATTTAAAAAATCTTAGTATCTCCAAAAAGATACACGCAATAACGATCGTGGCTGTGACGGCATTTGTCGTACTAGTTATGATTAACTACAACTCTATGCAAGCAAATCAGCACTCATTGGATGAGCTTGAAAACCAAACCTATAAACTCCTCATACTCACATCAAAAAATGTGACAACGATGCAGGCGTTAGATGAAACCTACACGCAATCAGTCACCTTTGGTGATGCCGAATTGATAGATAAAGCGGAGGGAATGAGCGAGACGTTGCTTGATAATTTAGAAGAAATACCAGCACTTAATCGTAACTTTCCAACAACGAGTACCATTAATGATATTAAAAAGTATGAAGTTATCGCAAAAAACATAGCGAATAGCATGATCGATGGTACGGCAGACTTTGCCACACTTCCTCAAAAAGCAAAACAGAAAAGTGATTTGTTTGACGAAGTGATGGCTCAGCTCAGCAGTGACCAAAAAAGAGCTGATGAGCGATTTTTCGAGCTGATCAATAATACCAAAGTTAATGCTGATAGCGCACTGACGAAAATGTTTATCGTCACGATTATTTCTTTAATTATTGTTATTATGCTGGCTGTCATGATTGCAAAAGGGATCAGTTCTGCTGCGAAAGAGGCTGCCGGTAATTTGAACTTGCTCGCTGAAGGAAAAGGCTCTTTGAGCTCACAATTAACGGTGCACTCGGCCGATGAAATTGGTCAAGTCTCTCGCAACTTCAACGCTTTTGTAAACTTGTTACGCGCAACTGTCGTTGACGTGATAGCCGTTGTTGAACCTCTTACACAAAACTCAACAAGACTCGTTGAAGGTATGCAATCAGCAGAACACGCCACCCAACAACAATCGAGTGACGCTGAGGTTGTGCGTCAGTCTATGGAGGAAATGAAACAAAGCGTTGGGGATATTTCACAGTCTGCTGCAAATGCATTCCAAGCTGCTGAGCTCGCTGAGAATGCAGTTGATGAAAGTATGAAACAAATCAATGTATCTGTGGCTCAGTCTCAGGATTTAAGCGAGGAAATTAATAAGGCAGCGAATACAATCAACAAGCTTGCTGACGACACCCAAAATGTTACTCAAATCTTAAACGTGATCACTTCAATTGCCGAACAAACCAATCTACTTGCTTTGAACGCAGCTATTGAGGCTGCCCGAGCCGGCGAGCAAGGCCGAGGTTTCGCGGTGGTTGCTGATGAAGTTCGAGAGCTTGCATCTCGTACAGCAAAATCAACCAACGAAATACGCGAACTGATCAGTATTTTGACCGTCGCAGCGTCAGATTCAGTTACAGCAATGAATAGCGCAAGAGATATGGCAACAAACAATGCTCAGGCTGCAGAAGCAACAGGGACATCAATACAGCTAATTTCTGAACAAATTTTAGCCATTAACGGAATGAACTCTCAAATTGCAACGGCCACTGAAGAACAAACATCTGTTGCCGCAATGGTGGTCGATAACGTATCGAGTATGCATAGCTCTTTTGAAGAAACAATGAACTCCCTTTCTCAAGTTGGTGATGTGGCTCAAAACCTACATAAGCTATCTGACAACCTGCTCGACTCTACATCTAAGTTCAAAATTTAGACTATTTTTATTAATTAAAACCTCAGTATCTTTATCTGGGGTTTTAATTACGAAAATTCAAAGTTTATGCCGTTTTCTATCGTGTTATCATCAATACTAGACAAACGATTCATTGTATTCCCAATGCATTTTAAAAATGATTAACCTCAGGTTTGGATAAAGGTTTTGGAATAGGAAATATTTTGTAAACAAACTTACGTACAATCCAATGATGATATTTTGTTCAATATCAAGGCGCTTTTATGCAGTAATAGCGGGCTATTACAAATGAAAGCAACGCCGAGAGTGAGTAAAATAGCTTTATTGGGCAAATTCGCTTATCCAGAGCTGAGGTTGATTACCCAAGTGTCAGGCGCATCAATCACATTAAACATAGACACTCTATTTGCACAATAAACATCGTATAATCACCAGGGAAAAGTTGTGCTATAGATAATGTGTATTGATACTACTGTTATCCGCACCCACAAAAAATGACATTTTTGAGTGTATTTTAATCGACCAGTCTCTTACTCTGCGAACGATTTAAGCATGCTGTTGTCATCCATAAAAATGAACAAAGATAATAATAGTGAAAAATTTTAAAAGAAGTTAATCCAAAAGTGATATGAAAGAAGTAGAATTGAAACGAGCCTAAATAAATGGATTAAGCCCGTCAAATGCGCTGCTTTTATTACTTGATTAGGTCTAAACCACCCATATAACTACGTAACGCTTCAGGCACAATAATACTGCCGTCGGCTTGTTGATAATTTTCTAAAATTGCAACAAGTGTACGACCAACAGCTAAGCCAGAACCATTTAAGGTATGTAGCAACTCTGGCTTTTTTTCACCCTGTCGACGGAATCTGGCCTGCATGCGACGAGATTGGAAATCCCACATATTTGAGCACGAAGAAATTTCTCTGTAGGTGTTTTGTGCTGGCAACCAAACCTCAAGATCATAAGTTTTACATGCGCCAAAGCCCATATCACCAGTACACAATACAACCTTGCGATAAGGAAGATCCAGTACTTGCAAAATTTGTTCTGCATGACCTGTTAGTTCTTCCAAAGCGGCCATTGAATCTTCAGGCTTAACTAACTGAACAAGTTCTACTTTATCGAATTGGTGTTGACGGATTAAGCCTCGTGTATCACGGCCATAACTGCCGGCCTCACTTCTGAAACACGGAGTGTGAGCTGTCATTTTTACTGGCAGCTCCTTTTCGTCAAAAATTTCGTCTCGCGCACAGTTGGTCAGCGGCACTTCCGCTGTTGGGATCAAACTAAAACCATCCTGTTCAACACCATCATCGCTAACCAATCCTTTCGTGTGAAATAAATCTTCAGCAAATTTTGGTAATTGACCTGTACCTAGTAAACTATCTTTATTAACTAAATAAGGGACATACATCTCGGTATAGCCGTTTTTATCTGCATGAGTGTCTAGCATTAACTGTACTAACGCACGATGCATACGGGCAATACCACCACGCATTACCGTGAAACGAGAGCCGGTAAGTTTCACACCAGCTTCAAAATCTAAGCCCTTACCTAAAGCTTCACCGAGGTCAACATGATCTTTCGGCTCAAAATCATATTGCTTAGGTTCACCCCACTTCAATATTTCAACATTTTCATCTTCATCTTTACCTTCTGGTACATCTTCAGCTGGTAAGTTTGGCAACGTCATTGCTATATTGTTTAACTCAGCCAAGATCTTATCTTGCTCTGCTTTTGCAGCACTCAGCTGGTCTCCAAGATTTGCAACAGCATCAAGTAACGGCTGAACATCTTCACCTTTCGCTTTCGCTTGGCCAATTGCTTTGGAGCTACTATTTCGTTCACTTTGTAATTCTTGAGTTTTTGTTTGCAGTGCTTTGCGCTGTTCTTCCAACGCATTTATTGTTGCTACATCCAGATCATAGCCACGCTTCGCTAAGCGTGCAGCTGCTTCTGTAATGTCTTGACGTAAATATTTTGAATCTAACATTTGCTATTTCTAACCTTTTTGCATGACCAAGCAAAGGCCTAACCAAGCCATAAAAATACACACAACCACGTTGAGTGTGACATTAAGAGCCATTTTCATAATGTGCCCTTGTTGCAATAACAACACAGAGTCCATCGAAAATGTTGAAAACGTTGTCAATGCGCCTAAAAAGCCAATCCCGAGTAAGGACTTAGCTGGGCTTACAGTAATTATTTGTTTTTCGATAAGACCATATAATATACCCATCAACAGTGAACCAAGAATATTAACGGTCAACGTGCCAAAAGGGAATCCCCTTCCTAGCAGTTTTAAGGCCATATCACTAATGAAAAACCGTAAACACGCACCAAGCGCGCCGCCAAGTGCTATTGTAAGGTACATTTTAATCATCTTGATATCTTTTTCTATTACTTTGCAAATTTTGTTGCTGTAAATATTCCAATTTCGATTTTATTTGTTTTTCTAGCCCTCTATCAGTCGGCTCATAATAAGTTCTATCTTTAATCTCTGCAGGAAAATAGTTTTCCCCTGCTGCAAATGCCCCAGTTTCATCGTGCGCATACCGGTATTCTTCACCAAACCCTAATTCTTTCATAAGCGCCGTCGGAGCATTACGTAAATGCGCGGGAACTTGAAAGTCTGCATCCGTCGTTGCATCCCTTTTCGCTTGTTTGAATGCAACATAAACAGCATTGCTTTTGGGGGCACTGGCTAAATACAAAGTCGCTTGTGCAATAGCGCGTTCACCTTCACTTGGGCCTACTCGTTGATAAATATCCCAAGCATTTAACGCCACTTGCATGGCTCTTGGGTCCGCATTACCTATATCTTCTGTTGCAATTGCAAGTAAGCGACGAGCGACATAGAGCGCATCGCCGCCTCCCGCTAATATACGGCACAGCCAATACAAAGCAGCATCTGGGCTGCTTCCTCTGACAGACTTATGAAAAGCAGATATTAAGTCATAATAAATATCGCCGCCTTTGTCATATTTTGCCAAATGGGTTGGTAAGATGTGGGTCAACACTGCTGAATCAATAAAAACGTTATTGCCGTTACGCTGCGCTAAATCAACAGCTTGTTCAAGTAAATTAAGTGCTTTACGGGCATCGCCCCCGCTGGCTTTTGCAAGCGCATTTATGGCCAACGAGTCAATATGAATATCCAATTGACTCAGCTGACTGTCCTCTACTATCGCGCGTGATAGTACGGTTTCGAGTTCTGAATCTGTTAATGTTTTTAGCGTATAAACACGGGCTCTAGATAGAATTGCATTGTTAAGCGCAAAACTGGGGTTTTCTGTCGTTGCTCCAATAAAAATAAAGGTGCCATTTTCTATATGAGGTAAAAAAGCATCTTGCTGTGATTTATTAAAACGGTGTACTTCATCAACAAACAACAAAGTACGTTTTCCTTGCATTAACCGCTCTTTGGCTAGATTCACGGCATCGCGTATATCCTTAACACCTGCCGCCACAGCCGAAAGTTGCGTCAACTCAGCATCCGCATGATGAGCAATAATTTCCGCCAGTGTGGTTTTACCAACACCCGGAGGACCCCAAACAATTAGACTATGACAACGACCTGAAAGTATGGCTTGATACAAAGGTAGCGCTGGATCTAAAATATGATTTTGCCCTATATATTCATTGAGGCTTATAGGCCTCATACGCGCAGCCAATGGCCTCACATCTGGTGCAAAGTCAAAACCAAGATTTGTCACAATCCGCTACTCACTGCTTGTTTGATCATCGATTACCACCCCTTCAGGGATCTCAAAGCTGAACAGTTTGTCCGTTAGCGCTTCATTTATTTGACTGTTTTTAAAAGCAAACTCTGATATTTGACCTGACACATCCGTGACGCTGACTGACTGCAAAGTATCGGACGCGGTAAACGCAATATCCAATATTTCAACTTGCGATTCAACACCCGTCTTCGGTGTTATTCTAAATCCTTTTTTAGTTTTACTAATTTGATACTTTTGCCATTGTTTTTCATCACGTGTCGTTAATAAAATAAAGGGTGTGGTATCAATAAGCCCATTGGTGCTCATTATCGTTACTTGCTCAGCAAACGCATCATAGTAAAATGTTTTTTTACCATCAGAAACAAACAATGTTTCATCTGGCGAGGCTTGTTGCCAGCGTATTTTTAATGGATGAGCTAATGCAATATTACCTGCCCCAGATTGCAGTACTTCACCTTGTTCGTCTTTTACTTGTTGTAAAAATTGTGCTTTAAAGCTATTCATCGACGCCAATTTGGTTTTTAAGTCACCAGCTGCGTCGGCCCAAGACTGTGAACTTAACATCAAACCAACAACAAGTACTGTTGGTTTGATTAAAAAAGAGTTTAAAACTTTAGATTGAAAGGTCATTAATTTACTCCACCTTTTGGCACCAAAACTTCTCTGGCACCGTTATGACCTGGTGAACTAACCACACCAGATGTTTCCATTTGTTCCACTAATCGCGCCGCTCTGTTGTAGCCTACACGCAATTTACGCTGCACGCTCGACACCGATACTTTACCGGTTTCAATAACAAACCCTACCGCTTCGTCATAAAGTGGATCAGATTCATCATCAGCATTTTCTGGTGCCTCTCCAGGTAATAAAATATCTTCTGTCGCATCTCCGCACAATATCTCTTCAATATAATTGGGCTTACCACGCGCTTTCCAATCACTCACCACCGCATGTACTTCATGGTCGTCAACAAATGCGCCATGAACTCGAATAGGTACACTGGTACCAGGTGGCAAATACAACATGTCACCCATACCTAATAAGTTCTCTGCGCCTTGTTGGTCAAGTATGGTTCGCGAATCAATTTTACTCGAAACCTGAAACGCCATTCGTGTCGGTATATTTGCCTTTATCAAACCCGTTATGACATCGACTGAAGGTCTTTGCGTTGCCAACACTAAGTGTATGCCAGCTGCTCGGGCTTTTTGCGCAATACGTGCTATAAGTTCCTCCACTTTTTTGCCAACAATCATCATCATATCGGCAAACTCATCAATAACAACCACGATACTCGGCAATTTATCCAGCTCTTGTGCTTCAGACGCCATACCATCAGTGTCTTTAAACAGCGGATCTAAAATCGGATGGCCTGCATTTTTAGCGTCTTTAACTTTCTGGTTATATCCCTTTAAATTTCGAACGCCCAACGCAGACATCAACTTATATCTGCGCTCCATTTCCCCTACACACCAACGCAATGCGTTAGACGCTTCTTTCATATCTGTCACAACTTCACATAACAAATGGGGGATCCCTTCATATACTGATAGCTCCAACATTTTTGGGTCAATCATGATCATTCGTACATCTTCAGGCGGTGATTTATACAGTAAGCTTAATATCATGACATTAACGCCCACTGACTTACCCGAGCCTGTTGTACCCGCAACAAGTAAATGTGGCATTTTACCAAGATCTGCCACTACAGCTTCACCTGCAATATCTTTACCCAAAACCATGGTTAGAGGTGACTCATTATCAGTGAATTTTGGCGCACCGATAACTTCAGATAGGCGCACGATTTCACGATGCTTATTGGGGAGCTCTAAACCGACATAAGTTTTACCAGGGATCACTTCAACAACTCGTACACTCACAGCTGACAATGAACGAGCTAAATCTTTTGCAAGACCAGTGATCTTCGCCACTTTAATACCCGGTGCAAGATCTAGTTCAAAGCGTGTTACAACCGGACCTGGATAAACCCCCACAACTGCTGCCTGAATATTAAAATCAAGTAACTTTACTTCTACCAACCTAGAAACAGCCTCTAGTTCTTCTTTAGAAATAGGGTTCTCTTTTTTGTCTGGCCTATCTAATAATTCTAACGAAGGAAGCGGTGCCATTGGCGGCCGCTCTTCTAGCAATGCTTCAAACTGTTCTTTAGCCGTTGGGGGTGGCACATACTGAGAAATTACATTTGGCGCTTCAGTGAGGTTTACCGTTTGTTTTATTGGTCGAGCAGGAGATACCACGGTTGTTTCTCTTGGTACTTCTCGCGATACAACAGGGGCTGCTGATTCATCAAGGGCATTTAATGCAGCCGCCGTATCAAACCCCTCATCATCGATTGCTGAAAAGTTAATCTCTTGCTCTAATATATTATCAAGTTCATCAAATACCGAGGCGTCTTCAATTACTTCAGGCTCTATATGAACAGCCGGTGTCGATTCTTCATTATTCTTTGTATTATTGTTGCCAAATAATTTATCTTTCAATTTTCGAGTTTTGGGATGAGTTGACTCGTTTTCAGCATTTTTTTCGAGCTCTTTATCAGCACCAGCTTGCTCATCTGACACTGTACTAACTGACTCAGTTATTCCTATATCAACATCATTTTCATTTTTTGGCGGTATTCGCTCTGCTTTTGACTTTTGTGTAGCTAAATCGACTACACCCTCTACTTGCTCATCAGACACAGCGTTAACCTCATTGACTCTATGTGCAGAAGCTTTTTGCGAGAGCTTTTTTGACAACCATTTAAAGAACCAAACGACCTTTTCACCCAAATAATCAACAAATTCGACCCACGAAACCCCAGTTAGTAAGGTTAATCCGGCAAAAAAGAAACACAATAGTAAAATAGAGGTCCCAGTAAAATTGAATGCAGGCATCATCGCGTCGGCAATAACGTCGCCAATAAAGCCGCCTGATGGAAACTGAAAAATATCGTCGAAGTTAATACTACTTATGGCACTCGCTGACGCCACAAACAAAGTCATGCCAATAACACGCAAACCCAGCGTTGTATAATCTAATTGCAGTATTTTATGTGGCTTTTTAAATAACAAATATCCAAACGTTTGGATAACCGCGGGAACTAAAAAGGCAAGCCACCCAAAACTCAGCAATAATATATCCGCAATCCACGCACCCGCAGTTCCAGTTATGTTTTTAACTTTTATAAACTCACCGGTTTGAGACCATGACGGATCGACGGGATCATAACTGATCAACGCGCATAAAATGAAAATGGCAGCAGCGGTGCTTATAATTAAGCCAGTTTCAAGGAGGCGTTGTATACCATTTAAACGCATACGAGCGTATTCCTCTATTTTATTCTTTTATTCATCATTTTAAGACACACCTTAGCAAGAATTTCCTTATGGTGCACAAGGTTTTATAATTTCCCCTTCCTCTCCTTTTACTTCTTCCATGACTACATATGTTCGGCTTTCACTCACATTGGGTAATTTTAGCAAAATATCACCTAAAACACCTCGATACTCAGACATATCTGTTACCCGTGTTTTTAACAAAAAATCAAAATTACCTGACACTAAATGGCACTCAATGATTTCATCATGCTGTCTAACCGCTTGATTAAACTTATCAAAAACATCTGGAGAATTCTTACTAATGGTGATTTCTACGTATACCAATAAGCCCTGCCCTACTTTAGCAGGATCCACTACTGCTTTGTATCCGCGAATAAACCCTTCTCGTTCTAACTTTTTTACACGCTCTAAGCACGGAGTTGCGCTTAAACCAATGCGTCTAGCAAGTTCGACGTTAGAAACCCTACCGTCTTTTTGTAATTCAACTAAAATACTTCTATCGATTCGGTCTAATTGTTGATGCATTTCACTAGTTACTTAAACTACATATTCCATAATTAAAGAGTATATCACTACAAAACTACTTTAAAAAGGTGAGACACACTAGCTGGGCATGAATATAATAGTCGAAAATTTTATCCCGTTCTATTTTAAGGCGATTTATTATGATTATCGGTGTACCTAAAGAAATAAAAAACCACGAGTACCGCGTAGGTATGGTTCCAGCAAGTGTTCGTGAACTAATTAACCATGGCCACCAAGTTTTTGTTGAAACTAATGCAGGTAATGGTATTGGTTTTACTAACGAAGACTACATTCAAGCAGGTGCAGAAATTTTAGATACTGCTGCTGATGTGTTTGCTAAAGCAGATATGATCGTAAAAGTAAAAGAACCTCAAGCTGTTGAACGCGCTATGTTACGTGAAGGACAAATTTTGTTCACATACCTTCACCTTGCACCAGATCTTCCACAAACTGAAGACCTTGTTAAAAGTAAGTCTATTTGTATTGCATACGAAACGGTTACGGACCCGCGTGGCGGCTTACCGCTTCTAGCACCAATGTCAGAAGTTGCTGGTCGTATGTCAATTCAAGCTGGTGCGCAGGCACTTGAAAAATCAAATGCCGGTCGCGGTATGCTACTAGGTGGTGTACCTGGTGTTGAGCCTGCTAAAGTGGTTGTTATCGGCGGTGGTATGGTTGGTAACAATGCAGCTCAAATGGCTGTTGGTATGGGCGCAGATGTTGTTATCCTTGATCGTAACACTGACGTACTTCGCCGTATTGATGCACAGTTTGGTAACCGCGTTAAAGCGATTTACTCTACTGCAGATGCATTAGAGAAGCACGTTTTAGAAGCTGACCTCGTGATCGGTGGTGTGCTAATCCCAGGTGCAGCAGCGCCTAAGCTAGTTACAGCAGATCATATCAAACGTATGAAGCCTGGCGCTGCTATCGTAGACGTTGCTATCGACCAAGGTGGTTGCATCGAAACGTCTAAAGCGACGACACACGCTGACCCAACATATATTGTAGATGAAGTTGTTCACTACTGTGTTGCTAACATGCCGGGTGCTGTACCTCGCACGTCAACATTTGCCTTGAATAATGCAACGCTACCTTACATTATCAAACTGGCGAACAAAGGCTACAAAGCAGCACTTCTTGAAGATCAACACTTCATGAATGGCCTAAACGTACTTAACGGTAAAATTACATGTAAAGAAGTTGCTGAAGGCTTCAACATGGAGTTCGTTGAGCCTCGTGCTGCACTAGAAAACGCGTAATTATTATCGCATTTCAAAAACCTGCTTTCTACTAAGCAGGTTTTTGTATTTGGTACAGCCATCATCATATCAATTAGCTCCTCTAGATTCTCACAGAGTACGAACCTGCGTTCATACATCCCTTCGAACACCTGTAAACGCATTAAAAAATAAAACACAACGGTTATGCAGACTATAATTCGTAGTAAACTCACAGATATAATTGTTTATAGCGTGTTTGTACCTGAAAAAACTATATTTCTTTGTTTCTTATAAAAGAAACTCTGTTACAGTAATCACAGCGAATTGTTGCAAGTTTTTGTTAATGTTTTACATTTAAATGATGTCGAGTGTTGGAGAAGTGCCGTGAAGTTCAAACACAAAATAATAGTGGTATCATCTATAGTGTTATTTCTAGCACTAAGTGTATTGTCAATAAAACAATACTTTTCAATCAAAAGTAACCTTGAAACTCAGGTGGACCAAAGCGTTGCTGAGATTATTCAGGGTATTAGTAATACCGTTACGGCGCAAATGGATGGCAGCGCAGACTTAGCCTCTTTAGCAACCAGTTTAGTCGCTGATCTTGACTCTTTGCAAAGTGCTGCACCTTTGTTGTCGCAACCAAAGCTCATCGAGCAATTTATTCTCATTGGATATGGTGAAGAAAATACGGGCAAGTATGTAGCCAGTGACCCATCGTGGAACCCAGGACCAACGTGGGACCCAAGAAAGCGTCCATGGTATACCGATGCAAAAAGTGCCAATGAACTCATTGTGACAGCACCCTATGCTGATTCTGTAAGTAAAGAAATTGTCGTTTCTATCGGTACTCCTGTCAAAAAGAATGGTCGTTTTCATGGTGCTATATTTTTCGATGTGAGTCTGTCTAAACTTGGTAATATGATTAACTCGTTTAATCTTTTTGATGCTGGATTTGCATTCATGGTTAGTAAAGACGGCACCATTATTTCTCATCCTGACACTAAATTAAATGGTGAAAAAGCATCCAGTTTCCTAGGCAATCTTCCCTTTGACACAACATCTACTCAATCGCTTGATTTGAACAATAAAGAGCATGTTATCGTGTTTCGAGAGGTCGCCGGCTACGACTGGTTAGTTGGTGTTGCACTTGAAAAAGAGAAAGTATTTTCAGCAATAGATAAACTCACCCTAGACTCTACCGTATTTACGGTTTTATTTGTCATCATTAGCATCATTGTCCTGTCAATCGTTATCAATATACTACTTAAGCCACTTGCTGATATAAATGAAGCAATGGCGAACATTGCGCAAGGAAATGCAGACTTAACTGTACGACTAAATACAGAAAGTGAACCAGAGTTCGCTTCTTTGGCGACAAACTTTAACCTGTTCACCGCTCGGCTTCAGCAGCTAATCGCTGATATTCAAGTGCTTGGACATGAGATTCTTGCTGACGCTAAACAAACCTCCTCTGGAGCGAACCATGCTAGTACTGCTATATCAAGGCAATTAGAATCGTTAAGTGCACTTGCAATCGCCACTGAAAGCATGTCAACCACAGAACAGCGTGTAGCCAATACTGCACAAGATGCCGCAGAAGCGATTCAAAACACTGACGGCGTCGCACTTGAAGGTCAAAAGATTGTATCCGAAACAACCGATACTATTGCACATTTATCGGAGCAAATTACGACTGCGGTGACTGTTGTCAATGAACTAGAAGTTTCCTCCAGTGGCATTGAGCAGATATTATCGGTGATAAATGGTATTGCCGAACAAACCAACTTGCTCGCCCTCAATGCGGCTATCGAAGCCGCTCGTGCTGGTGAGTCAGGTCGTGGTTTTGCCGTGGTAGCTGATGAAGTGAGAACATTGGCCCAACGAACACAAGAAGCAACCACTGAAATAAAAACCATGATTGATCAACTACAATCAGGGGCTGTAAACGCTGTACAAGTCATGAAGAAAAGCCAAGCCGTGGTTGAAAAAACCGTTGGTAAAGCAGATGAAACCAAGTCATCTTTACAAGCAATACGCAGCGCAATAGAGCATATTGTTGAGCTCAACTTACAGATTGCTAGTATGTTAAATGAGCAACGGCAGGTGGTTGATGAAGTGAATCATAATGCGTTAGAGATCAGAAATATCTCTGATATGGTATTCAATGAAGCAAACACGGTTGATCAAACCATGCAAAGTCAAGTAGACAAAATAGCCCATCAGGAAAGTATGCTAGAGCAATTTAAGGTGTAATCACGCTTTCCTTCTTATATGGATGCAAACCTGTTCTGAAGGCTTGCATCTTCCCTTCTCCCCTATCATGCGGACTTTTCGTCACGTTCAACAAGTTCTTGATTAATAAATCATGTTCTTTAAATCGCATTAAGTACCTAACCTCAGCTCTGGATAAGCGAATTTGCCCAATAAAGCTTATTTTTCTCACTCTCGGCGTTGCTTTCATTTTTAATAGCCCGCTATTACTGCATAAAAGCGCCTGATATTGAACAAAATATCATCATTGGGTTGTACGTAAGTTTATTTACAAAAACATTTTCTATTCTAAAACCCTTGTCCAAACCTGAGGTTAACTATTATTCCAATAATACAATTGCGAATACTTATCATTATTCGTATAATCCGCATGAAAAATACTCTCAATCACATATCCTAGGTTGTAAAAATGCAAAAACTGAAACTAAAGTATCCAAAGCTCCTTGCTGCCTCTCTTGTTGCACTATCAAGCAACGTCATGGCGGAAGATGTTAAACATGATGATATAGAAAAAATTACCGTGAGTGCCAAAGGACTTATCTCATATGTCAGCGCATCGGCAAGTAAATCAGATACACCCATTATCGAAAGCCCTGTATCTGTTTCAGTGTTAACATCGGAACGGATCCAAGACTTAGGTGCTGAAAATTTGCAGGAAGCAATCGGCTATGTGGCGGGTGTATTTAACGGGCCATATGGTGTCGACACCCGAGGAGACTGGGCTAACATTCGCGGTGTTGCGCCTGTTCAATACCTCGATGGCTTACAACTCATGTTTGGCTATTACAACAATGCCCGTCCAAATACATACAATATGGAACGCATCGAAATTCTCAAGGGCCCTTCTTCAATGCTTTATGGGCAAGGCTCAACGGGTGGTATCATAAATATGGTGACCAAACGCCCTCATTCACAAACATCAGGTGAAATCGTTGCGCAAGTTGGTAATTTTGGCCGCACGCAAATTGCTGGTGATTTCAATACCACATTAACTACGGATAAATCTGTCGAAGCACGCTTTGTTGGCCTGTACCGTGATAGTGATACGCAAACAGACTTTGTAAATAACGACGCAAGCTTCTTCGCACCAAGTATTGCTTGGCATATTAGTGAAGACACCAGTGTGACCTTGCTTAGCAATTTTCAAAAAAATAAGTCTGGGTCAAGTACGCAGTTCTTCCCTCATGAAGGAACCATCTTACCCGCAGAACATGGTCAAATAGAAAGTCGTCGTTTTGTCAGTGAGCCTGGTTGGGATCAATACGATACAGAACAAAATGCTATCACATTAATTGTTGATCATATGTTGAGTGAAGACTTCTCTGTTAGCTGGACAGCACGTCACCTAGAAAGTGAAGCCATTTATCGCACTATGTATGCGTGGCCACCAAAGCTGCAAGACGACAAGCGTTCTATTGTTCGCAATTTCAGTTTACAAGATGCTTCGTCAGAGACGGTGACATCTGACTTGCAACTACATGGACTGATTTATACTGGCGATTTCGAACATAACCTAGTAATGGGCGTTGACTATCAAAGTGCAGACACAGATACGGACCGTCTCTACCTCACACCAGATTCGATTAAAGCGGCAATCGGCTTAGACGTAAACACCTCATTAGATTTATATAGCCCAGTATATGGTCAAGCAGGGTTTTTACCAGGGTCTGAATTGGTCCCCGACACCCCTGGGAAAAATGACCGTCAAGTAGGTCTGTACATACAAGATACAATTAAGTTTGATAATTGGGTACTTAACGCAGCGTTACGCCGTGATAATGTACAAAGTCAAAGTGATGCACCAAACTCGGTGAAAACAAAACAAAGTGCAACAACAGGTAGATTAGGTATTTTATACAGCTTTGATAATGGAGTTGCACCCTATGCGAGTTACTCAGAGTCTTTTTTACCCATTTATGGCTCGCGCCCACAAGGTGGAGACTTCAAACCTCAAGAAGGTGAGCAAGTAGAAGTCGGGGTAAAATTCCAACCTCAAGGTAGTGAACACTTGATCACTGCATCATACTTTGACATTACTGACAAAAATAAAAAACGCGTGGTTTCTCCTGAACTCACCGTACAAGACGGCAGTGTTGATATCGAAGGATTTGAGCTTGAAGCACAACTAGAGTTTGATCAGGTTGATGTGTATTCTGCCTACGCTTACACAAAATCAGAGCAAAATACCTCTGATAAAACCCTTTCAGAGCTTGTGCAATTATATGCATCAGGCGATACAAGCTACTTGAGTCAAGCATTAACCGATACGGCACCGTTATCTGCAACACCAAAACATATGTTAAATACTTGGGTTACCTATCGTCCAGAACAGTTCATCAACGGGTTTAAAGTGGGTGCTGGATTTAGATATGTAGGTGAAACATATGATGGTAGTCGAGCAATTGAGTTCATGGGTCAATCGATTAATAGCCCAAAAACAACCGATAGCTACACCTTATTTGATTTTATGATTGGATATGAATTCGACAATATTGATGTCAATCTTAATATTAAGAACTTAAGCGATAAAACGGTTATCACCAGTTGTTTATACCGCGGAGACTGTTTCTATGGCCAGCGTCGTACCATCACAGCAAATGTAAAATACACATTCTAACTTAATTAAGTCACCTGCTGATTTAACGGCAGCCTATTACACTTTTAAATTAGGCTGCCCTGTTACATATTCTCGCAAATTAGTTTAATTGACTCGCCAAGGTGGATTTAAACGGTTTTCTCCAGCCCAGTACAGTTTGATTTTATTCCCTGATGGGTCAAACAAAATTGCTTCCCGCCATAGATACCTTTGGTCTGTAGGGGATTGTTCAAATTTAAATCCTTTCGCAACGAGCTTTTCACACAATAGATCCAACTCTTCAGACTCAAAGTAGATTACCGCCCCATTGCAAAACGATTCAGATTCTAATGACAGTGAAAACGTCGCTTGACCTTTTAAGCATTCAAATCTGGCGTAATGTGCCGTATCAACGATTTGCTTAAAACCCATTAATCGATAAAATTGTGTTGCTTTATCCATATCCGTTACGGGTAATGTTACCTGATTCAACTCCATATTTAAGTTCCTACTAAAATGTTATTCATCTACGTTACCTACACCCAAATGTGGCCTTTCAAATAGGTCACCGCCTTACCTGAAATTAATACCCGATGATCTTTTACCGTACATAACAGCTCTCCTCCGCGCCCCGACGCTTGATATGCATGCAAACTATTATTATTCAGCTTCTTGGCCCAATATGGTGCCAGGCCAGTATGAATAGAGCCCGTTACTGCATCTTCTGATCCACCATTACTTGGCCAAAAATATCGCGATATAAAATCATACTGTTTGCTCGGAGCACTTACAACCACATCTTTAGGGGCTAGTTTTAGTAACTCACTTTCGATTTGCTGCACCGCTATCACGTCGGCTTCATCATTATATATCGCAAAATATGCTTGCTCGTTACATCCGATTTCATCAGGTACAATGGATAACCCAGCCAAAAGTGCTTGTGGCGGGGTATCTAGGTGACTGGGAGCTTGATTTGGAAAGTTCATTTCTATCATGCCATCTGCCAATTTGCGTACCACCATCGAACCCACAGCTTTTGCATTAAACGTGACATTGGTTAATTTTGAATTTTCTTCAAATAAATAGTGAGCTGATGCAAGCGTAGCGTGCCCACAAAAACCAATTTCCGTCTTGGGTGAAAACCAGCGAATATGATAATTGTCATCACGTAAAACCATAAATGCGGTTTCTGACAGGTTATTCTGGGAAGCGATGGATTGCATCAGTGAATCACTCAACCAATCCTGCGTTTTCACTACTGCTGCGGTATTTCCAGTAAAAGGGCGACTAGCAAAAGCATCTATATAACAAATTTCCAATTTACGATTCATCCAATATCCCTAAATATACTTAACTATTTGTAAATACATAGCATTTTATAAGCCCCCCTCAGCGCATTATAGTTATTTTACTATCGGGGTTAACGCGACTTAAATTATTATGGGACCCAAAATAGCGGCCTACATTTTTTCGAGCACCTCTCGATACACATTAAAATAACACCTCTGCCTACACTTATAGTCATTGGTATCAATATGTCTCGTCTGCGTACCTTAATTTTTTAAGCAAGCCAAATCAACTTTACCGCACCATAACTCAAAAGCAGCTTAATTCCAGCACATCGGACACCATCTCTTCGTAATTTACTTGATTTCTAATTTAAACTTTAGTCTAACAATTACTTACCGCACTTCTACTAATGTAACCAAAAATATTACGACGCTTATCGTTATAATCACATTTCGCGACGTTGCTATAACATAGGACTAGAACGCATGAACCCGACATTTTACGTTCTTGTCTGCTCAGCTAATGGTCTATAATTTACTCTCTATGCCATGGTATTAACCATGTATAGGAAATAGTCAGAGGACGCCGTAATTGTTCAAGAAACACTCTGCTACAACGCAGCTTTTCAATTAAATGATTACTCGGCGAGGCAAATCAGGTAAAATAAGCCGGTTTTATATATGAGCATTGTATAGCAAAAGAGGTTTCTATGAGTTTGTACACAGAATACATGGATGAAATCCAAAACCGTAAGCAAGAACTTGGGTTGAATCCAAAGCCAATCGATAGCGAAGCGTTACTATCAGAGATTATTGGCCAAATAAAAGATACGGGTCATGCGCACCGCGCAGACTCATTAAATTTCTTTATCTACAACACACTACCAGGAACCACCAGCGCAGCCGGTGTAAAAGCAAAATTCCTAAAAGAAATCATTCTTGGTGAGTCTGTTGTTGAAGAAATTACGTCTACTTTCGCTTTTGAATTACTATCTCACATGAAAGGTGGTCCTTCTATTGAAGTATTGCTTGATCTAGCGCTAAGTGATAACACTGACGTATCTGCTCCAGCAGCCGATGTGTTAAAAACGCAAGTATTCCTTTACGAAGCAGATACTGAACGTCTAGAGGTTGCATTCAAAGCGGGCAATGCAATTGCAAAAGATATTCTAGAAAGTTACGCACAAGCAGAGTTTTTCACTAAGCTACCTGAAATTGAAGAAAAAGTTGACGTTGTTACTTATATTGCTGGTGAAGGCGATATCTCAACTGACTTACTTTCTCCAGGTAACCAAGCGCACTCTCGTGCAGACCGTGAATTACACGGTAAATGCATGATCACACCTGAAGCACAACAAGAAATTGTAGAGCTACAGAAAAAGCACCCTAACGCAAAAGTTATGCTTATTGCTGAAAAAGGTACTATGGGTGTGGGTTCGTCACGTATGTCTGGCGTTAATAACGTGGCTCTTTGGGCTGGTAAACAAGCAAGTCCATATGTCCCATTCATTAACATTGCACCAGTGGTTGCAGGTACCAATGGTATTTCACCTATTTTCTTAACGACGGTTGGCGTAACTGGCGGTATTGGTCTTGATCTTCAAAACTGGGTTAAGAAAACAGATGAAAATGGTAACAATGTTACCGACGCAAATGGCGACCCAGTACTTGAGGAAGCTTACTCGGTTGCAACGGGTACTGTATTAACAATCGACACCAAAGAGAAAAAGCTTTACAACGGTGACAAAGAGCTTGTTGATGTGTCTTCTGCGTTCACACCTCAAAAAGTTGAGTTCATGAAAGCAGGTGGTTCTTATGCGGTTGTATTCGGTAAAAAGCTACAAACTTTTGCAGCTGAAACATTAGGTGTTGAAGCACCTGCTGTATATGCTGCGTCAAAAGAGATTTCTCATGAGAACCAAGGCCTAACTGCAGTTGAAAAAATCTTTAACAACAACTCAGTTGGTGTAGCATCAGAAACTGCACTACACGCAGGGTCAGATGTGCGCGTTAAAGTAAACATTGTAGGCTCGCAAGATACAACTGGCCCAATGACATCACAAGAACTTGAAGCTATGGCTGCATCTGTAATATCACCAATTGTTGATGGTGCATATCAGTCAGGTTGTCACACGGCTTCAGTTTGGGATAGTAAAGCACAAGCTAACATTCCAAAACTAATGGCGTTCATGAACAAGTTCGGTTTAATCACAGCACGTGACCCGAAAGGTGTTTACCATTCAATGACTGACGTTATTCACAAAGTACTGAATGACATTACCATTGATGACCGCGCGATTATTATCGGTGGTGACTCGCATACTCGTATGTCTAAAGGTGTCGCATTTGGTGCTGATTCTGGTACTGTTGCTTTAGCATTGGCTACAGGTGAAGCGGCAATGCCTATTCCTGAGTCGGTAAAAGTGACTTTTAAAGGCCGCATGAAAGGCCACATGGACTTCCGTGATGTAGTACATTCAACTCAAGCGCAAATGCTTAAGCAATTTAGCGGTGAGAACGTTTTCCAAGGCCGTGTTATTGAAGTACACATTGGTACTCTCATGGCCGACCAAGCGTTTACTTTTACTGACTGGACTGCAGAGATGAAAGCGAAAGCGTCAATCTGTATTTCAAATGATGAAACGTTGATCAAATCTATCGAGCTTGCGAAGAGCCGTATCCAGATCATGATCAACAAAGGTATGGAAAACGACGCTAAAACACTTCAGGGTCTTATCGATTTAGCTGACAAGCGAATTGAAGAGATCAACTCTGGTACTAACCCTGCCCTAGCACCTGATGACGCAGCGAAATATTATGCCGAAGTTGTTGTTGATTTAGACCAAATCAACGAACCAATGATTGCTGACCCTGACGTAAATAACGAAGATGTATCTAAGCGTTACACGCACGATGTGATCCGCCCTGTATCATTCTACAACGACAAGCCAGTTGACTTAGGGTTTGTTGGGTCTTGTATGGTACACAAAGGCGATATGAAGATCATCGCGCAAATGCTTAGAAACCTTGAAGCTAAAAATGGTGCAATTACATTCAATGCGCCATTGGTTGTAGCGCCACCAACCTATAACATTGTTGATGAGCTTAAAGCAGAAGGCGACTGGGATATTCTTGCTAAATACGCGGGTTTTGAGTTCGACGACGAGAAGCCTAAAACAGCAGCTCGTACTAAGTACGAAAACATCATGTATTTAGAACGCCCAGGTTGTAACCTTTGTATGGGTAACCAAGAAAAAGCAGAACCTGGTGATACGGTTATAGCTACCTCTACACGTCTTTTCCAAGGCCGTGTTGTTGCTGATACATCAGAGAAAAAAGGTGAATCACTGCTTGGTTCTACTCCACTCGTTGTTCTTTCAACTGTATTGGGTCGTTTCCCAACAATTGAAGAGTACACAGCTGCAGTTGATGGTATCGACCTAACCGCATTTACGCCGTTAGAAGAAGAACTAACAACAAAATTCAGTGCTGAAAAAGCAGTACCTGTAAAGGTTGTTGACGCTAACTAATAGCCGCTGAATTAAAAGCGTACCAGATTACGTTTTTATAAGGTGTTTAAAAGGCTTATGTTGTTACTGATATTTATATCATAATCTATTAAGCCTTTTTTATTTACGCTGAGTAATGCAGAGCCCGCTGCTTATCACAGCTCCATTAAATATCACATACATAACTCCATCGGCTGATAGACAAGCCCTGATGACTCTTGTATTTCACCAACGCAGTTAAATCCATACTTTTTATAAGCGCCCACAGACGT
Organism: Pseudoalteromonas sp. MMG013; assembly: GCF_018100885.1. Taxonomy (NCBI): domain Bacteria; kingdom Pseudomonadati; phylum Pseudomonadota; class Gammaproteobacteria; order Alteromonadales; family Pseudoalteromonadaceae; genus Pseudoalteromonas; species Pseudoalteromonas sp. MMG013. Next base: position 43,730 of record NZ_JAGJEE010000038.1, read on the forward strand.
TAATGACGCACTGACTGTTAAAATATCAGCTCTCACATGGTTGAGTATCGCGTGTAACAAAGTACGACCCACCCCATTATTTTGAAATTCAGGGTCAACAAAAAGCATTGCTACATGACATCCAGCCTTAAGTTCAATCATACCAACTAGGGTACCATTGCACTCTACGGCCAAAAGTACATTGTCTTGCTGCATCCTCTGTAAAAACGCGCTGTGTGCCACAATACTTTTAAAAGTATGAATGCCTTCATCATGCAAGCTACTTGCAATTGATTTTTTAAATGCTCGGATACAAATCGCTCTCACCCGCTCAAGATCGTGCTCTTGGACTTTCCTAACCTGCATCACTCTCCCCTTCACTATACCCCGTGTCATTTCTGACTCTAAGCTGTACATAACCATTGGGTGAAAATAAGCTAATCAGTGACAATACCCTCACCAATAAACTCTCCCTATCGCGGTCTAAACTTACACCTAGATATAAGCACTTTGTATACTTTGCCAAATATGGACTATGTTACATACGTACTGCACTTAAGCAAAAATAATGCGCGTTGATCCCCATAAAACGCACGGAAATAACTTGCCGTATAGGAAAAAAGAAATTACATACATCACTAAGTATGCACACTGCAAAGTCATTATGTGACATAGAAAGTAATTATCCAAATATGCCTAGGTACAATAATTGGCATGTTTTATTTCATATTTAGCCAAAACCAGTCTCATATGCATGATTTATACGTTAAGCAACCAAAATTTGATGTCTTTTCAGCTCTAGCAGTGGAAATAATTAATTCCAACAAATTATTTTTCCAATGATTTTTTTGTCATATGAAAGATGCCCTTTATCACAGTATGCTTAGCCATACGCCTTTGTAAAACAAAAAAACGTCCTATCAAAAAATAATATACAATACTTTCAATGACTTAACAATAATATACTAAACTATTTAGCCACTCCATTCCTACTCCACACAAACAACGTGTAGTGATCTCATGTCGTGAAAAACAATAAAGGTATAAAGATAGAAGAAAGTGTTATAGGCAAACCCATTGAAAAATATACTGTATACAATATATTCATATTGGTTGTTTATACACCAAGATAATTACAGAAAAATTACATTACCTTCACAGTAAAAACACAACATAAATAAGTTACAACATGATAAAGGAGAACACGATGAAAATCGTTTCATCACATTGGACCAAGTTGATGCTCGGTTCAGCAATACTGCTTTCACAACAAGCGTTGGGTGCAACTCTGCCTGATGTATGTGCGACGCAGGGACCTTCAACCTCGATAACAGACGGCACACCAATTTGTGTCAACGACAACGGAACAGCCTATTTGAGGTTGAGCGGTGCAAATGAGCATAACAGTGTTGCTATCAGTACAGGACATGGTACTGGAGACCTAAGTTTATATGTAGATCAAGGCCGCTGGCCTAGCACAGGCTCTAATAGTAATGCTTATAAGTCAATTACGTCTGGAACTAATGGTGAGTGTGTCGTAATTAGTAATCCTAGTCAGTACTGGTTGATGATCGCAGTCACTGGCACCCGCAATAAATCATCTCTTGCTGTTGATTTTGGTGCAACGTCTTGTCGAGATATAAATGGTGGTGGAGATAACCCTGGAGATGGAAATACTGGGAGTATCGTTGCACCTAGCAATCTAACGGGTACAACGACCGAATCGAGTGCTACCGTCTCTTGGAGTGACAACTCTAACAACGAAGATAACTTTATTATTCAACGTTCATCAGCTGGTGTATCTTGGCATACCGTAGCGACTGTTAACGCGAATGAAACCAGCTTTACTGATACAGGTTTAGTACAAGACAAAGTTTATTACTATGTCATGTATGCAAAAAATACGACAAATACATCTGGTTGGAGTGCGATATTAACGACTAAAACCAAAAAGTCAGGGTCAACTACCCCACCAGGTGACGGTGGCGATTTAGCCAATATTTGTGCAACCAGTGATCCTACGACTGAAACAGCACTCACAGATGGTGTACCTGTGTGTGTACCCGCTGCTTCACAAGGCACAGGTTTTGCTATTTCAACGTTTAACCAAAATGTAACGAGTATCGCAATTAGTTCATCTTACGGCCAAGGTAACTTAACATTGGCTGGCAGAACCGACGGTGAGTGGCCAAAATCTGGTGACGATAGTATCCGTTCATCTAAAGTCGGCAACACTGAATGTGTGGTATTAACTAACCCTCGTAACGGTTGGAACAATATTCGTTTAGAAGGTTTATTTAAAGGCGCAAGTGTTGTTGCAGACTTTAACAAAACCAGCTGTCGAGTAACTCCTGGCGCGGATGATCCCGGCAATGATGGATATGATCACAATGGTGTGCATGTATTGGTTTACCCATTTAGATTCCCAGATCAAGATTTAGAATTTACCACGGATCAAATCAATGCTGAAATGCAGAAGACCAAAGATTACTTCACCGAGCAATCGTATGGGAAGTTCAACTTTACTTGGGAAATTAAGCCAAAAATTACCATGCCACAGAGTCATAATTATTATAATAATGACAAAGACTTGTGGGGCCCAGCCTATAGAGAGCAACTCGTCAATGCCGGAGTAGATCCAAACTTTCCGGGCGAAGCGACGATTATAATGGTGACTGCACCGCCTGTAGGCACAGACGCAACTTATTTCATTAACTCTCAAGCAGGTCCACCGCTTATGGAAATTTACACTTATGCGGCAGGCACAATTGCACATGAAGCTGGGCACGCTTTAGGGTTACATCACTCAATGTCAATTGAAGGTGGTAATAGCATGCTTAATGGCAATTCAAATGATGTTGTCACCAACTATGGTAATGTGTTTGGCTTAATGGGCATGGGGGCTCACTCGTTAGAAGAAATGAATCTAATGTATAAAGGTTACTTTAATAACTGGATTTCTGACACCGACGTGCCCACTATAACAACATCTGGTAAATACCGTATTTACACATATAATCATGGCACATCATCAGGGCACAATGCACCGGGTGTTATTGGTCTTAAAATACCATCAGGTGATAAAACGTTTTGGGTTGAATATTTAACACGCCAAAAAGCTGAAGCAAATACATCACCGGATCTACAATTACGTACACCACTTTTACAAAATGGTATTGTGATCAACCTGCAAAATTATATGGATAACAATGCAGCACCTTGGTACAACCATAACTCATTATTATTGGACTCTACCCCAAACTCTCGCAGTTCAAATTGGCCGTTAGAAGACTTTAATGATGCCCCTTTGCAGAAAAATAATACCTTCACTGACCCTTGGGGTAAGTTTAGTATTTACCCTGTAGAAACAGGTGGCACTCTAGGTACGGCAAATGCTTGGATTGATGTACAAGTGACGTTTTTCTAAGCATTATTAGAAAGTCATATTGAAAAGTAATATGAAAAAAATAAAGCACCGCTAGATTTAATGCGGTGCTTTTTTATCTGGCCTTTATAAAATAGTGAACAACCATACTTTTATACTTCAACTACCTATGTTATTCGCCAGCCAAGGTTGCTCAGTTATACCGCGTCTTTTTTTACGCTTTTAAAACGTAGCAGTAAGGGCTTAAAGCAATAGTGAGACAGTACCGACACGGTTGAAAATAAAACTACGCCAATAAACGGGATCACAGGCCCAGTAAAAAATGCCGCGCCCATAACATAGCCTAGGATACACTCAACTTTGTGTAACGGTATAAACAGTGCCGTGATCATCAGGCCCATCAGCATATAAACAGCAATATTTTGTAAACCAAAACTGAACGCGAGCGATGCCAATAAGCTCACCAACAACATTCCCATAAAGCCAATCAGTATATTACGATAGAAGTCGCTTAAGCTCAGCGCTTCATGCGCGCGTGTTAATAGCCTTCCCTTAATACGTACAAAAGCGATGAACACCAAAGACGGTAATATAATTAACCCCCACCAATTGGATATACCCGGCAAGTCTGAGCGCATCAAAATGTGATGTGTAACAATTCCTCCATTAAAATATTCCCATGACAAGTGACAGATTTGAAAAATCACGACGATGATGAGTAAGCTATTTCTAATTCGTTCTAATTGCCTATCTTTCATATCAACTAATTCCTATTACCAAGTTAATGTAGTTATCATTAATAGATATTCTGCAATAAACAAACCAACTAAAAACAAATAAATTTCAACAGCTTAGAAAATCAAAAAAACATCGCTTAACCAATTAACTCAAATAGTAGTGTTTATCACTAAACAATCACGAATTTTCCTATGTACAATAACAGCCATTATATGAGTGGGAAGATAATAAATTTATCCATTCTCACTTGCTGTGGTTGCAGCCCCATTATGGTCAGTTGCCGGTGCAGTAGCTGTAGATCTTTTGTGGTCAATACCAACGAACTTTCATTTGGATGATACACAGATCCTGAAGGGTAATCTTTTTTCGCACACGCTGACATTTCGATGTGCGCGCCTAAAATAGCTGAAACAGGATTCATCTCAGTAAATGCTACCAGCCTTGCTATACTGCTTTTAAATGTTAACCAATCGCGAATGTATAGCCTACCTGGATAAAAGGTATCGCCAGTCAAGAGCCACTGTGTTTGGTCATCGTATAAACTGATAGCCTCTCGTTGATGCCCTGGTGTGGGAACAACCGAAATATTTCTCCCACCTAACTTAAACACACTAACCGAATTGGGCCAGTCGCTTAGCTGCAACGTTTTTTGTAATGCTGTTAGTTGATGAGGAGGCACAACGGATACGCCCTCCCCCCCATAAAACTGAGAGTCAGCTGCTATATGGTCGCTATGACTATGCGAATGCAATACATGTAACGCATAATCTTTTGCTTGACGCTTTATCCGTATTAAATGTTGTTGAATAATCATTTGCACTGTGCGCGCAAGCGGGAATAGTTTGGCACTGGTTGTGGCCCCAGTATCAAGTAATAGTGCTTTTTGATCACCTAATAATAAATAACCTCAGCTCTGGATAAGCGAATTTGCCCAATAAAGCTATTTTTCTCACTCTCGGCGTTGCTTTCATTTGTAATAGCCCGCTATTACTGCATAAAAGCGCCTTGATATTGAAAAAAATATCATCATTGGATGGTACGTAAGTATATTTTCAAACATTTTCTATTCCAAAACCCTTATCCAAACCTGAGGTTAAATAGATAAAAGGCGCTTCATAATGCACGCATTTACTCTGCCGAATGATGTAGGTAGTCAGATTAAACTCGAACACTTCCATGCTAGGACGCGTATCCAGTTCACACTCTTTACCCCCCGCAAACCACTGCTTTTGAGAAAGGTTTGGAGTTGCTTTCCCATATGCAACAGTGCAACTGATTACATAAAGTACACATGCTACTAAAAAACGAATCACGCCATTCATAAGGTAAAATCCTGTGTTTCCAAATAGCGTATATTTTTAATACCGCACTGTTCCAACGCGTTTGAGATAGCAACGTGGCTCAATATCTTGGGCTTATTGCATTGATACATTGTTTGTTTATGCTCTTTATCATTTTGCATAACAGCAATGACATCGAACGACGGCGGCTGCTGTATTTTATGGACGACAAGATTGGTTTGGTTGTTTAATTTAATTTTATAAAAAACCTGATTTTGTGATTGATAATTACGCGTTATAGGTTCAACTAAAATGGCTTTATGAAAATCAATGTTCGTTTTGTCAAAGTGTATTCCGCCTCTCTCAAAATGACCTGTATAAAAGTCAGCGCCAATTGTGAACACCTCTCTGGTAACCAACCTATTCAAATCGAACTTACTCGGTAATAGCGTAACCACACCTTGGCGTAATTCAGCTAATACCTGCTGCTCGTTTGGTACAATGATCTGGTAAATTATCTGGTAATCGTGCGGCGTAGAATAAAGGGGTAAATGACTGGCGTATATATTTTCTTGGTCATCAGTAAACAGTACCATACCGTGAGCGCCATAGCGCTGATGCGTTTGATGTGACTGATGTGATTGGGACTCTGCGAATACTTGAGGTGATACGCCGATGAGTAGCACGCACATAAGTAGCCCACAGCGCGTACAATAGTTAAATAGTAGAAAAAGCAACATAGCCATCTCTTGATGAAAAATTGTAGCTACTTTACACTGTCATTCATTGAATTTTTATCGATTAAATATCATTAATCATTTACCTTTTGGAATCAATATGAACGTTGAAGACCTGCGAAAACTGGCGCATTTAGCACAAACTCAAAACCTTCATACATCTGCCGCGGCGCTTAATATTACCACTGGCGCTCTGTCGAAAACACTTAAGAAAATTGAAACTCAACTTAATAGTAAAATTTTTGACCGGGTCGGTCGGAACATCCAGATCAACACCAACGGTAAGAAATTTACGCTGTATGCTAATGAACTTATCAATCAATATGATCAAATGCTCAGTGAATTCATAAGTACACAAGCCAAACATTCACTCAATATTGCAGGCCCATCCGTGTTACTTGATCACGTGCTTGATAAACTCCTCCCTCACATCAGCACTGCGCAATTTGAAGTAAACTTACAAGCTGTTTTTGAAGGCGATGCCATTAATAAACTTAAAAGCGGCGCCGCTCATCTAGCCATCGTAACCGATGACGCTTTGCCTGATTGGCAATCAGCAGGATTTCATGCCCTCCCTCTAGGGGTTACCACATTTGAACTGGTTGCCGCCACCGATCACCCCATTCATCAAATTAAAACGCCAACACTTGCAGATATAAATAATACATTTTTTGCTTGCCCGAGCAGCTCGTCATTTTGCGGCATTGTGCGTGGTGTTGGCTCTGATGGGTGGCCAGATCATACCCACCCCCGCCATATTGCTTTTCGCTGTGATAACTTCGCTTCACTGCTTAGTGTAATTAAAAAGCACCCTGCGTTGGCTTATCTGCCCGATATTGCAATTGATGAGCAGCTTAGCGTTATCAAACTTAGTGATTTTGCTGCGCGAAATCAGGAGCGTATTAACCTCGTTTATAAACCGAGCTTCTCGACTGGTTGGTTGAACCAGCTAATTGACCGTATTAACGCGAGTCATACTCAAACGCCCAGCTTAAAATGAATAAAAACGATACCTTAAAAGAAGTAACAATAACCCACAGCCTAAGCAAATACACACGGTAATCTAAAATCCATGATGCCTGCGAATATGCTTGATTAACCCTTTATCGTTGAATTCTAACGACACAATATTGGCAGATTCATAGTCAATGACTTTACTTGAATGACTCGGTTTTACTTTACCTACTTCAATCATTTTAATAAATACGACATTTGAGCCGACCATCTTTTCCACAATGCGTATAGAGCTAAAGATAACTTTATCGGCCATCTTAGCAATCAGGCTATTTCGAAGTTCAGTTTTGCTGTTGATAACCACATTGTACTTAATATGTTCATCAATAAATGTATCTGCAAGCAACGACAAATAATGATCGATATCTTCAATATCTGTATCTGGTTGTTGTCTGGCATTTTTGGCTGCTACAAAGGCATTAGCAAGTTCCGTTAACTGTGCTTCACTGAATACCTTCGCCAAAGATGGCAGTGAATATAATAATAATGTGACTATTAATAGTAATTTATGCACGTCGGTCTTCCTTTTATTGTAAATCCAGTGCGTTTTAAGTGGCTTTACTGGTAGGCTCATCTGGCCCTATATAAAGCTAAAAGCACCATTATTTCACCCTGAGTTACGACTCTGATTTTGCTAAAACAACTCCCATACTAATAAATAACGTGCCAAATAATTTGTTGAGAAACGACATTACTCGCTGATTTGATAAATACGGTTTTACGCATAACCCCAACAATGAATAACCCAGCATTACAACACTATCGATCACAATAACCGTTACACCCAAAATCATATATTGTTCGGAAAATGAGTGATTAACATTTACAAACTGCGGCAAAAATGCAGCAAGAAACACAATGGACTTCGGGTTGAAAAGGTTCACGATAAAACCTTGTTTGATAAGCTGACCATACACAGTTGACACTTGGGCAAGTTCGGTGTTCATCGTGCCTTTTTCTCGCCATTTTTTTATGCCAAGAAAAATTAAATATGCAGCACCAATATATTTAAATACCTCAAAAAAGGTCACTGAAGATGCAAGCAAAGCCCCTAAACCAAAAGAAACAACCATAATGTGTAATGCTAGCGCCAATTGCAGTCCTACTAGCCCTTTGATAGCGGCAATTATGCCCCCTGTCATTGAGTTATTAATCGACGTAATTGTCCCAGCGCCAGGGGCCAAACTAAACACAACACACGCAGCAACAAATGTGAGCCAAATACCGATATCCATAACTTTCCTCAAAACATTTTATATTTTTGCTACCAAAGAAGGCACCACTATCTCACAGTGATTTATTCCAAAATAGCACTTATCGCTTTCTAAACAGAACAAGTTACATAACACGATACAAATTATGCTAGTCTAAGTCTCCTCTTATTTTTCATAAATAAAAGCTGGCGTACCTAATGCTGACCATACCTCGGCCATAAAAGTATCGTTTGTCTGCCTTAAACGCGCTTGATTTAGATCCACAAATATAGAACAACCGCCTGTAGCGTAGTGACCCGCATCTTTTAAATGTCCGAATACAAGAAACTGATTGCCTATTGTCGGTGACAGAGCACCACATGAGTTACTCTCAACCTCAGTTCGAATAAACACCTTAGGCGTTACACCCTGACCCTTCCACACCTTTTGAACTTTCATTTGTGTTTTGTAAAAGGATGGCCTCACACCGTTACCGTTTATCACTTTATGAGTTTCTACTGTGACACCACTGAAAATCACATCATAAAACTCAAACCTTTCTTTCATACTTTGCGCGTCACCACCACAGGAGCACGCTGAAACCCACAATGGTAAAAGCGTAAAAATCAATAATATGGCTTTGAACACAACCGGAACTCCATTAGATAATAAACATGATGCCTTTTATAAGATACTTAACGCTTATCAGGCTATTACTATAAAGTATAGCGCTTCACATAAGCGAAATACTAAGTGCCAGTCCCAGATGAACCATCGCAAATAAACACGTTATAGTTCGAAAAACCCCATGTAACCTTTTCAAGCGGCTAATTACCGTTAGCTTAAATTATATAACGAACAGAAACAGAGCAACCGGCTGGTCGATCCACTCTGTTGATATAGACTCAATTCAAGCTAACTTGTTGTATAAATTAAGAACTTGATAAATCAGAATCGCTTACTATCTTGCCTAAAAGCTCTCCCACCCTTTCTTTTTGATAATCCTCCATAGATACATAAAGTGCAGTCCCAGAAAGTAATAAAATTGAAACTGAATATACAAAACCTTTCTTTAACCTTGTATTCATATTAATAATCCTTGCACCAATGCTAATAAAAATCTTATGAGTCGGTAGAACGACCCAGCTTTGTAAATGAACCAACCATAACTTAGTTCCTATTTTGATTCAATCGTGTAGTAACAGGCTTTATTTGCCGGCGTAGCTCTTGCTTGCTCTATTTTTCGCCATAGCAAAACCAGCTCATTAAATGGTAACCATCGCTGACCTTCCGTTGCTGACTCCCCCACATGCTTTGTTTGCAAATTAAAGATCGGGTTATTGTTAGGTAACTCCCCTCTCATTGCAGCCCAACGTAATGGCGTTTTAACTCTCACTAATATCACTGACGCGGTTTGAGCTGTGCCTTTTTCTCTAATATAGTCAAAATATTTATGCCAATCGGCTGCGGTCAGTTCACACGCTGGCTTATCTTTTAAATACGGTAACACCCTCTTACCCATATGATGTGAGTAGAGTTCTTGTGTTTTAGGTTTGTATGTAATGTATTGTTTAACCATTTCTGGGCTATCTCCGAGGCCGTTGGGTCATCTGCTGTCCCTTTTGAAAGGGCTTTAGGAACCTAGAGATGACACCCATTCAAAAATTACTATCCTTTGGTAATTTAGCTAATGCCAAGGCTTGATTAAATTTGTCACCTTCAACTTTGGCTACTTCAAGTGTATCTAACAT
>NZ_JAGJEE010000039.1:0-50931 GCF_018100885.1 Pseudoalteromonas sp. MMG013
CATTTTACGCTTTCCTATTTTTTTGTCAACACTTAAAGTTAAAAGTTTTTAAATTTAAGTTTTACTCGACGCTGACTGCGTTTTGCTTTGCTAATTTAGCGTAGCGCTCCGTGTCAGTGGGGTCGCATTATAGGGAGATGAAGAAAAAGCGCAAGCGTTTATTTGAAATATATTGCAAAAACACGGCATTCGCTCAACATTCGAACCAAACCTATCAAAAACAATAGAAAAGTAACAATAAAGTCATATTTCAGGCTGTTTTTTCTACGAGGGAGCTTAAGTATTAGCGATATTTTTAAATACGCAAATTTTAAAACAAAAAAACCATCAACTTTCGTCAATGGTTTTTATAAATAAAATAACGCCAATTACAGTTAATACAGCAAACTGTATAGCTTTCGGCGAAATGTTGCAGCAATTGCGTCACCATCAGGTAAAGAAGCAACAATATCTAAATACTGTTTTTTAGCGTCACCAAAATTTAAATCTTTTCTGAGTACAGAAAACAATAACTCAAGTGCTTGCTCTTTTTTGCCCGTATCATTAAATAATGAGGCTAGTTCTACTTTAATATCATTATTATCAGGTTCAGCTTCCAATGCTTTGCTCAGAGTTTGAATTTCTGGAGACTCTTGCGCTTGGAGTCCTTGTGCTAATTTAGCCACTAAGTTTTGGTAATATGCATCACGCTCTTCATCTAAAATGCTATCAAGCAACGCTTGACCATCATCTAGCTTTTGGATCTGAATGCAGATATCTGCCAATACAAGTTTAACCCGTGAATTAGTTGGGTCTATCTCATACGCTTGTTTAGCAAAATTAAAAGCACTGTTTTGGTCATCACTTTGCAGTGCTTGCTTTGCTTGATCTAACAATAGCATTTCAGGCTTTGGTAAATGATTGGCAAGCGCCTTTTTAATATCTTCTTCAGTTTGCGCACCCGGCAGCATTTCCACAGGCGCACCATTTTTTAGCATCACTAATGTGGGTAAAGCTTGCAAGTTTATTTGCTGAGCTAATTGGCCTGCTAATGCTTGTTGTAAATCGCAGTCTACCGTCGCGACAATAATGTGGTCAGTATAAGTCACAGCTAGGTTAGTCAAAATAGACGCTTGGGCAACACAATCGGGGTTTTGTCCACTGAAGAAAGTAAGCAGTATTAATTTTTCTTGGTTTTGCTCACCCAATGTTTGTTGAATATTTTCAGGCGTTAATTGAATTTGGTTACTCATATTTGCTTTCTGTGATGTATTTTCTTCTTATATAGTGTCAAAAATCTTATTTACAAGCTTAACTTTTCGCCTTTGCCCGCTTTCGAGTTTTACGCTTAAACGTTCGCGGTTTAGATAGTCCTTTCAAATCAGGGTTAGTTGCGACCAATGCATCACTGACAAACTCACTCAGTTGAGACAACAGAGGGTCCATAAACATTTGGTAACTACATTCCTTATTGGCTATTTGTGCTAAATAGAATTCCCATAACGCGGTTCTATCGGGGAGCGTTAGTGATTCAGGTAACATCGTGATCATTGCTTGCCCTAACTCTGTTGATCTGATCTGCTTAGCATTGCGTGCTAAAAACCCACGCTTAAATAGCAATTCAATAATACCTGCGCGTGTGGCCTCAGTGCCTAAGCCATCTGTTTCTTTCAATATCTTTTTAATGTCTTTATCTTTAACGTAACGACTGATCCCCGTCATCGCCGCTAAAAGTGTTGCATCGGTATAATATTGTGGCGGCTGAGTATGCTTCTCTTGCACTTGGGCATCATGGCAATGTAAGCGCTGCCCTTTTACCAAAGGTGGTAAGTAAGTAGATAAGTTATCCTCATCGTCACTGGCTTTACCAAACAGTACTTTAAAGCCAATCTCATTGACTTGTTTCGCCTTCGCAACGAATAAACCACCACAGATCATAATCTCAGCTTTCGTTTCATCATAACTAAATGCGGGATAAAATTGCGCTAAATATTGCCTGCAAATTAACCCATATACTTGCTGCTCTTGATAACCAAGTTGTGCTGACTTCAGCTTTTTACTGGTCGGAATAATGGCATGGTGTGCAGCTACCTTTTTGTCATTCCAGCATTTTGATTTTAATGACAGGTTGGCGGCATCTACTTTAGATTGCTCACACCCGTTATTATTTACAACCGCCGCTACGACCGCTTCCCTTTCTTTATAGTGCCCCACAGGTAAGTATCGGTTATCTGAACGTGGGTAAGTAATGAGTTTGTGTTTTTCATATAGGCCCTGACACACATCAAGCACCTGTTTAGCCGACATGCCAAATGCTTTGCTGGCATCTATTTGTAATGCTGATAAGTTATACGGTAGAGGCGCAAGCTGCTTTTTAGGCTTTTTCTCAATCGCAGTGACTTCACCTTCTTGGTCTTTTATCCGCGCGGCCACATTTTCAGCTAGCCTTTGAACTAAGACGCGTTTTTCTTCATCCATATAGGGCGCACACGCTTCACTGGGCTGCCATTTAGCACAGAAGCGACTTTTGTCTTCAGTCTGTAAATGCGCAAAAACCTCATAAAATGGCTTTGACACAAACTCTGCAATTTCTGCGTCTCTTCTCACCACCAGACCTAGTACAGGTGTTTGCACTCGCCCTACAGACAACACGCCTTGAAACCCTGACTTTTGGCCTGCAAGAGTATAAGCACGCGTTAAGTTCATGCCATATAACCAATCGGCTCTGGCTCTCGCAAGTGCAGATACACTCAGCGGCACAAAGTTCTGATTAGATTGCTGTGTATTAAGGGCTTTTTTAACCGCTTGAATATTCAAGTCACTAATAAGCAACCTTTGCGTACTTTGTTTTTGTCGTTCGGATAACCCTACATATTGGAGTACTTCATCAACAAGCAATTGACCTTCTCTATCCGGGTCGCCAGCATGCACAATCGTCCCAGCCTTTTTTATTAGCTTTTTAAGTACACTAAGCTGCTTTTTTGTATTTGGCTTCGCTTTAAATTGCCACTCTGTTGGTACAATAGGCAAGTCTTGATGTTGCCACTTTTTATACTTAGGGTCATAGTCATCTGGCTGCGCTTGTTCAAGTAGATGGCCAATACACCATGAAACAATGCTGCCATCACTGGTTTCAATAAAACCATCTTGTTTTTTATGTGGCTTGGGCAATGCATCTGCAATCGCTCTGCCTAACGATGGTTTTTCAGCAATATAAAGTTTCATATGTGTGCTTAGAATAGAATAACTGTATAAATTAACAGTTATTCTATTCTAAGTTTTGTATAGAAGCTAGCATCGAAATCAAAGAATAAAACAATATCGGTTGTGCTTATGTATACCGAGCTCACTGCATACCATTAAAATACACAGGTTGAAACGATACACACATATAATATTATCGTGAACCTAAACTCTTAACTTATTGTTCTTAAGAAGATAATCGCTACTGCTTCGTTTTTAACAAATTAAGCTGAGCATGCTTTTGTTCAACGATTTCAGTCATCATACTCGCAGCTTGCTCAACTTGATCGGCCAATAGTGACAACTCAGCTGCAGCATCAGCGATACTGGTGGTATTGGTATTTATTTCCTCAGTTACCATACTTTGCTCTTCTGCGGCGGTCGCTATCTGAGTCACCTCATTAGAGATACTCGTCAGCGCCGACACCATCGAGCTCATTGCATGTGATGATTGCTGGCTATAATTTACTGCTTGCTCGCCTTGAGCTACGGAGCTTTCAATAATCTTTTCAGAGCTTGCTACTTCAGACGTTAAGTTATCGATCAATTTACTTATATCATCCGTCGATGCTTGAGTTTTAGACGCTAACGCGCGTACTTCATCCGCAACAACTGCAAAGCCACGACCTTGCTCACCAGCTCTTGCAGCTTCAATTGCCGCATTTAAGGCTAATAAATTAGTTTGCTCCGCAATGGCTCTAATCACATCAAGTATCTTTGATATATCCCGACTGCGTTCAGCTACCTTAATAATTGCTTGCTTTGCTTCTAAGACTTGTGATGCCATCCCTTGCACCGTCTTAGTCGTTTTTATAATACCGGCTTCACTTTCTCGTACTTGATTTGTTGCATCATTTGTACTGCTTGCCGCCTGTTCTGAAGAGCGTGCAACTTCAGATGCTGTAGCACTTAATTCATTAATAGCGGTAACCACACTATCTATCTCAATATGTTGATTCGCTACTTTGTTTTTTATATTTATGGCAACTTCGGTGGTATTGAACGATTGCTGATAGGATTGCTCTGCAAGTAGTTTCAAATCATCAATCATATTTCTCAGCTTATTTGTAAATGCGTTAAACCCTTTCGCAACGGCTATTAGCTCTGCATGTTCACTGACCTCCAGTGCATGGGTTAGATCACCTTCACTTGACGCTAAATTTTCCACTCTATTTTGAATATGTGTCAATGGCTTAATAATGGTATTAACCAATATCACCGTTACTGCAATACCTATACTTGCAATCATCAACCCAACGATCATCATCCACTGACCAAGTGCATCTGTCGATTCAGCTAATTCCTCAGCCAACTTATTTGCATTGTTTAAAACAGCTGATTTAGGCAATTCAATAACTAATGACCAGGTTGTATCTGCCAACGGAATATCAATAGGCACGGCGACAGCAATGTCGTCTTCAAATTGAACAAAGCCTTTACCACGATGTAAAAGCTTTAATTTATTGGCCCGCGTTTCTCTAATTGATTCACTTAAAGGTCTTGCCAATTTATCATAATGACTTGCCCCGACCACAAGACCTAACTCACTTAACAGCGTAACTTTGGCTTTTCCGTCGTATAATGTACTCGACAGTTCATCAACTAATTGCTGAAAAATAGGTAGATTCACATCGACACCTACTAATCCTTTAAATCGTCCTCCACTATTCACAGGGACTGTTAAGGACGTCATCAAAGTGTTATTTCCAGGTGTAACCTCATATAAGTAAGGCTCCATGATGCACGGTGCATTTTTATCCCTCGCACATAAATACCACTCAGCTTCACGTAAACCAAATTCATTACGCCTATCAAGATATTTATCGCCTGCAGATGCCACTGTTTGCTGAGTAACTCCGGATGCGTCTTGCGTAAAATACAATTCCAGCGTGCCAGCTCCCTTTACGGAATGTGACGCACCTGAGGTATATTGATTATCTAAATCATCATAGCCATTGCTTTCAAACTGAGCATACATAGATGAAACAGATTTATTCTGAGCAAGTGCCCCTTTAAGTGCTAGCTGTACAGCTTCTCTATCTAATGGAGCGCTAACACTGGTGCTATTTAAAACACCTGCAAACGTATAAGGGATCCGGTACGCTTCATTAATAAAGCCAGCAACCCTTTGAGCGTAATATTCACTTTGAGCGGTTAAGTTATGCTGGATTTCAGTAAATAGAACCTGCTGTACTCTATCGTTTTGAACCGTATTTTCTTCTTTTAGATGAAGCCACGTAAACACAGTTAACGTAGTAACCAACACCGAAACTAAAATCCCAACAAAAACCAGTAATTTCCCACGGATAGACACTTGTTTCATAGCTAACCTTAACATGACTTGTTTAACACCCCCATTGAAGTTAATTAATTATTTCAGCAATGACAAGAGGTTAAATAAAAAATTGCGCGTATTTTCTCAACTTAGTATACAAAATGTAAAAATTCATACCCATTAAATAAAAAACGAGACCAATCAAATCAGCCTCGCTTTATTTTATTTTTCGATAACAAGTGACCTAAACGTCATCTTCGATATTGTCTTTTCCTGATGTGCGTTTAATACTTTCAAGTTTATGATGAATTGCAGATTTAATTAACATATACCCGCTGATTGGAGCTGTAAGTAAAAGAAATATAGAAATCAGTATTTCTTTTAAACTCAAACTTTCCCCTGTGGTACTAAAAAAAACCATTGCCGCGGTTAGCAGACTGGCCATTCCCAAAGTAGTGGCTTTTGTTGGCCCATGCAAACGCATAAAAAAATCAGGCATTTTAACTAGCCCAATTGAACCGACCAAAACAAAACACCCACCAATCAAAAGCAATATTGAAATAATATACTCAGCCATAACTGCCCCTATTCTATTATATCGCCACGTAGTAAATACTTACATACAGCCACGGTGCTAACAAAACCCAGCATCGCAATAAGTAATGCCGCCTCGAAATACAAAGCTGTGCCCATACTCATTCCATATAAAATAATTAATGCAATACTATTAATATACATCGTATCCAATGCCAAAATTCTATCTGGTACTGAGGGTCCTACAACCAAACGCCATAGGTTTAGTAACAGTGAGATACCTATCATGGCAAAAACTATCAAAATTACCGTTTCTAGCATTCGAATATCTCCTTCAACGGCGCTTCATATCGCTGCTTAACTGTCTGTATCAAAGCCTGTTCATCTTGTAAATTCAATACATGGATCAATAAGTACCGTTCGCTTGGGTCTTCGCCTTCAGGTAAAGACTCTAACCAAGGGTACACTTCGGCACTGACGGTCCCTGGCGTAAGAGATACTGTACTCGCCAAAATGGTAATCGGCATACTATGCGTTAAATCTAACGGCACCTTAACAAAACCTGGATTGAGTTTTTTTGTCGGCCCAAGAATTAAGATAGCAACTTGTACATTGGCGGTAATGATATCATAAAGCACCAATAACAAATGACGCACAGCTAAGCCTGGCTTCACAATTAGCGGTTGAGGTGTTCTAAATGGGTATGTTGCCAATGGAATCAAAATGGCGAGTATGGTACCTAATACAATATGCCCAAGTGACAATGTATTGTTAAGAAGCAGCCATACAACAAATAACAATAAACTACGAAACGGGGTCGGTAGCCAACTAAAACGAGCTTCTAAACGCATTTACTGACCTCCTTCTAATATAGTTGATATTGTGCCTCGAAAATCATGTAATGCTGTAGCTGCATTTAATGCATACTCACTTGCAGGGCCTGCAAACAATGCCATGAGTGGCGCACTTGAAAGCAAAATAATCAACGCAATTAATTGTGCAGGGTGGACTCTCACCTGCTCATGGCTATCATTTGTATTGCCTTTATGATGCCAAAAAACAGTACTACCGGCTTTTGAGATTCCGACTAATAAAGCTAAGCTAGCCAATAAGTACAACGGCCAAAACACCATGCCATATTCACTATCAAACGTCGCTTTCAGTAACCAAATCTTTGCAATAAAACCAGACATCGGTGGCATACCAATCGCAGCAACCGCTGCAACAACAAAACCAAACCCAAGAAGGATTGGTTGTGTGACGGGCCTGCCTACCGTGATCCTATCTGCCACTTTACCGCGCTGCCGACCGATTAAATCTGCTAATATAAATAAAGCTGCTGTTACCAATGTTGAATGAACTAAATAGTATATTGCGGCAGCACTGGCTTCGACAGTTTGGACTGCAACTAAGGCAACAAGCGTTCCGACAGATACAATGACCAGATTAGCAACCAATTTACGCAGATCTTGACTTGCTAGTACGCCTATGGCTCCCATGATAATAGTGGCTAACGCCAACCACCATAACCAATTTTGTGCCATATGACTTAACTCTCCCGCTTCATCACCAAAAATCAATGTGTATACTCTCATCATAGAATACACGCCGACTTTCGTCATAATCGCGAACAAAGCAGCAACGACAGGCATCGCTGTGGCGTAGGTATTTGGTAGCCATAAATGCAGCGGTAAAAGGGCACCTTTCAATGCAAAAACCACCAATAATAGCAAGCCACCAATTTTGGCTAAATAAACATCATCCCCTTCTAAAAATGTTACTTTTTGCGCCATATCTGCCATATTGAGCGTCCCCAGCACACCATACAGCACACCTAATGCTATCAGAAACACCGCTGAACCAACTAAGTTCATAATAACGTATTGTAAGGCAGCACGGGTATTCCGCTTATCTCCGCCATGCATTAATAGTGAATATGATGCGATAAGTAAGACTTCAAAAAATACAAATAAATTAAAAGCATCACCCGTTAAGAAAGCGCCATTCACTCCAAGCAGTAAAAAGTGTAAAAGTGGATGAAAAAAGCTTCCATCCTCATCATCACCAGCACTGGCATACAAAGCACATACGGTGCAAAGTATACTCGTTAAACACACCAGTAATGTCGACAATGGGTCCGCGACTAACACAATGCCAAATGGAGCAGACCAATCACCAATAGCATAAACTGACGTGCCGTACTGCTGAACTTGGAGCAATAATAGAATCGATACTAAAGAGGTGATAACGCCCATCACAACCGATGCAATTCGTCTTATTGCCACATTTTTACCACACGGTGGCATTAATAAAATAACACCTGCCAACATAGGCAGTAAAACAGGTAAAGATGTCAAATGCTGGATCATGCTTTGCCCTTTTTATCTTTGTCAGGTACCTGACCATTCACGTGGTCATTTCCTAAATCAGCCCGACCCCTTATTGCCAAAATAACAACAAAAGCGGTCATCGCAAACCCAATTACAATTGCAGTTAACACCAATGCTTGAGGTAATGGGTCTGCGTAGTCAGTGCTATAGCCTAATACGGCAGCCTGATTCAAACTTAACCGCCCCGATGAAAATAGGAATAGATTTACGGCATATGACAACATTGTCAGTCCAAGTACAACAGGGAATGTACGGGAACGCAAAATTAAAAACACGCCACAGGCTACAAGTAGCCCAACGCAGGATGCATATAATAGTTCCATTAAACCTTCACCTCATCTTTATGTGCACTTGCTGTTAGCTTACCTAAACTTGCAAGGATCATTAACGTGGCACCAACAACTGTAATATAAACACCTAAGTCAAACACCAATGCACTCGCTAATTCTATTTTTCCGATGAATGGAATGTCAAAATACTCAAACCAAGTTGTCATAAATGGACGACCAAATACCCAACTCCCAACCCCTGTTAATAACGCTATTGCGATACCCGAGGCAATAATTTTACGATAATTAATCGTTAATCTCTCAGCTATCCAGTGCGAACCATGCGCAATATATTGCAATATAAACGCAATCGCCGTTACTAGACCTGCAATAAATCCACCACCAGGTAAGTTATGACCTCGTAGGAAAATATAAAACGACACAAGTAACGCAAGTGGTAATAGTGACTGCGAAATACTCGCCAACAACAGCGGATAGCGCTCTTTTGCCCAAGGTCGACCTTCACTATCACTGCCTGGCATAAATAGCGGAAGATTTACCAATAACTTATAAATTCCCAGAGCCGCTATACCCAGCACACAAATCTCGCCTAACGTATCAAAACCACGGAAGTCAACGAGGATGACGTTAACCACATTAGTCCCCCCCCCTCCAGTCTTGGCATTGGCTAAGAAAAAATCAGATATAGATTCAAGAGGACGTGTGATTAACGCATAACAAATACTGCCAACCACAACCCCTATTGCTGATGCAATACCTAAGTCTCGTAATACCCGTATTGAACTTGATTCTTTTGGCGAACGCTGTGGTAAAAAGAACAGAGCAAGCATCAGCAAAATAATAGTTACCACTTCTACCGTTAACTGCGTCAGCGCTAGATCAGGCGCAGAGAAACGTGTAAATGCAACCGATACCATCAAACCAACCACTGATATCATCAGTAACGATACCATGCGTGAGCGATGCCAGATTACGGTGCCAATTGCACCTATCATCAATAAGGCTGCACCAATCCCATTGTGGACATCCACCGGTGTTGGTTGCTTGCCTCCAACAAGTTGACTCATTTCAAATAAAGGCCAACCCGCACTTATGAGCACAACCACTAACATCAGCATAAGATAACGCTGTAAAGAACCATTCTCAATGGCACTAATTTTACGCTGACACCATTTGATCATGACATAAACACTACCATCAAACGCTTTCTTAGCATTTAACGGGGGAAGCGATGCTTGAAATTGAAATAAATATTTACGCTGCGTATAGATCAATAAACCACCACACACTGCAATACCACTCATTAACAGAGGTAAATTAAAGCCATGCCAAATCGCAATTTTAAACTCAGGCACATAACCACCGAGTACCGCTGTCGAGGCTGCTTTCAAAATGCCATCCACCACAAAGTGCGGGAACATCCCAACAACCAAACAAAGCGCAACAAGCACTTCGATAGGGATGCGCATATAACGAGGTGGCTCACTAGGCTCTTTAGGTAACCCCACAGGCTCTCCATTAAAGAATACGTCATGAATAAACCGAGCTGAATACGCAACAGAGAATGCCGCCGCCACCGTCGCCAACACAGGCACTAACCATGACATAGAACCAAGTAATTGCTGATGTAATGTCTCAGCAAAGAACATCTCTTTAGATAAGAAACCATTCAATAGCGGTACACCCGCCATTGCTGCGGCTGCAACCATCGCAAGGGTTGCTGTGTACGGCATAAATCGCCACATGCCATTGAGCTTTCGCATATCGCGTGTGCCGGTTTCATGATCGATAATACCCGTTGCCATAAACAGCGACGCTTTAAAGGTTGCATGATTAATAATATGGAAAATAGCAGCAACGGTCGCAAGCTCTGTATCCAACCCAAATAGTAAGGTGATCAAACCTAAGTGACTAATTGTAGAATAGGCAAGTAACCCTTTTAGGTCATGTTTAAAAAGCGCAACATAGGCAGCAAATAAGAGCGTTGCAAGGCCTGTCAAGCCAACTAAAATAAACCAAAGTTCAGTGCCCGCCAATGCTGGGTAGAATCTAGCTAATAGGAAGATCCCTGCTTTGACCATCGTTGCAGAGTGTAAGTAAGCACTTACAGGTGTTGGTGCTGCCATTGCATGAGGTAACCAGAAGTGAAATGGGAACTGTGCTGATTTTGTAAAAGCACCAAGCAGTACGAGAATAAGCGTCACTTCATACAAAGCATGCTCTTGAATAATAGCCCGACTCGCAAGGATGGTATCTAAATTATAGCTACCAACTATATCACCAAGTAATAGCAAACCAGCCAACAATGCTAAACCACCACCACCAGTGATAGTTAACGCCATACGAGCGCCCTTGCGTGCTTCTGATTTATGCCACCAATAACTTATCAGCAAGAATGAGCTGATACTGGTTAACTCCCAAAACAACCACAATTGTAAAACATTGTTAGACATAACAATGCCTAACATAGCCGTCATAAATAGCATTAAGTATGCATAGAGCTTGGGCATAGAATCTTTAGAGCTCAGATAATAGCGCGCATAAAAAATGACTAATATACCAATACCTAAGATCATAAAAACAAATAACAGAGCGAGTCCATCGAGCCTAAACGACAAGTTAAGCCCCAACAAAGGCACCCACTGCGCACTATAGCGGATCACTTCACCGGCAAACACAGCCGGGGCCAAGTTTACTGTCATCGCGAGTGCAATAACTGGCATTAACAAGGTCAACCCAGTCGATTGATTACGTGTTAATTTACCCGTTAATGAAGAAATAATACTGCCGAATAAGGATAGCAAGGGTATCCAAAGCAAAGTCATAGAGTAAACCTTTTATTATTACGTCGTCTAAGTACGACCGTACACCATATTTAGTGTGCTGCTTCGTGTGCAATGTAAAAGAAAGTCATGTTCATTTTCACCACACAAAACTAACCATAGTTATACTGCATTAGTATTTGAGTTGTCTATAGTTTCAGGTTCTAGCTGGTTCTATTTTAGCCAAGATTAACAAACAATTCAGATATATTTCATATATCACAAAATCCGCATACTTTTATTTAAAGAAGATATTCAAATCAGCCTACCTAATCGAGCGCTTTCCCCCATGCTCCATCCTAATAGCCTGTTGCCATAACATTCTATATTGTTCAGAAAGCGGTCTACTTTGATATTCCATAATACTCCATTTATTATTTGGCTTATAAGACTGTAATCGACCTCTGTTACATGTATTACTTTTTCGCCACCCTTGTGGCGCACTTTCAGATGCACCGACATATAGATTTGGTGCATGCTGCCCCTGAGTCGCACATAACCAAAGTGCCTTAGCCTCAGGTACTGGGTACTCATCCTCAAAGCCACTAAAATGCATCAGTTCATGTAAAAATACCGCATATTTACTGTCTGTATTTAATGTCATAATATTTCCGCGAACATTTGCTCGCCCTTTTTGAGTCATAACAATAAACTTATCCGCCTGACTTTCTAAGTCTGGAAATTCATTCCTCAGTAATTCAAATTTACACTGTGCAAACGCTCTGTTGTTACGTGAACATTCCATGACATTGCCAATATACATAGGCTCACTAAAGCAGTAGCTCATAGCACTTGGCTCAGGCGCCACGTTGTATTGCTCTCTGAGAGAGTTTAATTCATCTAGCCCTAAGAAATGGTCTGTCAGTAATAAAACTCTATTGACACAGTGATTTGAAAAATAGCTCTGAGTTGATGGCGTAATCACGCTATGCGCCGAAAGTCGTGACGAGCTTAGCGACAGAGGTGACACTCCATGGTGCAGCGCAAGCCAATCTTGATAAAATACTGGTAACACCCGACGCGCCGCTATATCAGTCAGTACATTGACTTTATTGGCCTTTTTAAACACCTCAATTAAGCGCACAAATTGCGACTGAGAGACTTCTTGCAAATAACGCTGCCAATACAATTTACTTGATTTAAAATCATCCCTTTTGGCATGTCTAATGGCCCATTCAAAACCAATATCAGGTACCTCTAATACCAACAATGCATTGATGGTTTTATTTGGCAGTTCCCTAAGCGCTAACGTATTGTCTAATTGATAAAAAGCATTTGGAAATTGGGTCAAGAAGTTGGAGCGTTCATAAGGCGTTGCTAACTGAGGGTAATGGCCACTTTGGGCCATTAAAAGCAAACAGCTTATCGCAATAAATATCTGTCTAGCTTGCGTTTTCACTGGCCCAAATATCTAATTCTAAACGTGCGTATTTGTACTCAATAAACTCAGATACATTCGTTGATAATGCTAATTTAAAAAAGTCAGCTGCGATATGCTCATTACCTTGGAATTGATACAGTTTTGCTAAATAAAAATACGCTTCACATAGACGTTCCGAATACTCTTGCTGATTTTTTACACCGACACTAATTTGTTGCAAAAACTGCTCTTCTGATAGCTCGCCTAAATACAATTTAACAAGTTGTGATGACCATTCTGCATCGTTTATTGCTTGCTGATTCGCTTTTAAATTCGCTTTAGCAATAATTGGGTCGTGTTTTAACTGTGCCAAATACAGCCACATGACGCGGTATGCATCTTGTGGAGAACGCTCTAGAAAGGCACTAAAATCATCGTTTGCTAAATCTATACGGTTATCGTAGTACAATGCAATTCCGCGATTTAAATAGGCATATTCATGACGTTCATCAAGCTCTAAAACTGCTTCAAACATTTCATATGCTTTTCCATACTCTTGCAGTAGAGTGTGGTGAATGCCTAAAAAGTTATAAGCTTCGGCTAAGTCAGGTTTCATCTTTATTGCTCGATTGAAATCAATTCTTGCTAAAGTACTTAAACCTAGACCATCGTAAAGTCTACCTCGATTGTAATAAAGCTGTGCTCTTTGCTCTGTCGGTAAATCTGTTGCCAGCAATAATTCCGAATAACGCGCGACACTAATTTCATTGCGAAAGTTAGTCTGTAGAGGCGCACTAAAAGGAACTGTTACGATAGATGCTTTAATCTGTTCTGTCGTCGAGTTACAACCAGTTAGCCCTGCTAATATAAGGGGTAAAACTATGATGGATTTTAAATTCATATCCTTCCTTTTGCTAGCCTAAAAACAATAGGTGAACCAACATTAGAACATAAAAAAGGGGGCCAATCAGCCCCCTTTTACACAGTAAATAACTTATTTACACAAAATTACTCAGCAGGCGCTTCTGGCGCTGGCGTAGCTGATTGCTCTAACGCTTCTTTAATGCTCAGACGTACGCGACCTTGACGGTCTACTTCTAGTACTTTAACTTTCACTTCCTGACCAACAGTTAGGTGGTCGCCTACGCTGTTAACACGCTCAGGGCTGATCTGTGAAATATGAACTAGGCCATCTTTACCTGGTAATACGTTTACAAACGCACCGAAGTCAACGATACGTACAACTTTACCATTGTAGATAGTGCCAACTTCTAGTTCAGCAGTAAGCGCTTCAATACGAGAGATAGCATCTTTCGCACTTAGGCCGTCTGTTGCTGCAATTTTGATCGTACCATCGTCTTCAATTTCAATCGTTGTGCCCGTTTCTTCAGTTAACTGACGAATTGTAGCACCACCTTTACCAATTACTTCCGCAATCTTCTTCGGTGGGATATTCATTGTATAAATACGAGGTGCAAATTCAGAAAGCTCTTCTGAAGGTGCTGCAATTGCTTCATCCATCACTGATAGAATGTGTAAACGTGCTGCTTTAGCTTGTTTAAGTGCAATTTGCATGATCTCTTTGTTGATACCTTCGATCTTGATATCCATCTGCAATGCAGTAATACCCGCTTCAGTACCCGCTACTTTAAAGTCCATGTCACCTAAGTGATCTTCGTCACCTAGAATGTCAGAAAGAACAACAAAGTTTTCTTCTTCTTTAACTAGACCCATCGCGATACCCGCAACAGATGCTTTGATTGGTACACCAGCATTCATTAGCGCAAGTGACGTACCACATACAGAAGCCATTGAAGAAGAACCGTTTGATTCTGTGATTTCAGATACCACACGGATAGAGTATGGGAAATCTGTCAATGTTGGCATTACAGCTTGAATACCACGCTTTGCAAGGTTACCGTGGCCGATTTCACGACGCTTAGGAGAACCAACAAAACCGGTTTCGCCTACACAGAATGGAGGGAAGTTATAGTTAAGCATGAAGTGGTTTTTATGTGTACCAGTTAAATCGTCGATTAACTGTGAATCACGTTCCGTACCTAAAGTAGCTGTAACTAGCGCCTGAGTTTCACCACGAGTGAAAATAGCAGAGCCGTGAGTACGTGGTAACACACCTGTCATTACGTCAAGTGCACGAACCATATCTGGTTCACGACCATCAATACGCTTCTCGCCAGCAATGATACGGCTACGTACGATGTTCTTCTCTAATGCACCAAATAATTTACCAACTTCTTGCGTATCTAACGTTTCGCCTTCAGCTAGTTCAGCAGTAAGTGCTTCAACCACACCTTCTTTTGCTGCAGTTAGCGCTGTTTTACGCTCTACTTTGTCTGTGATCAAGTAAGCTGCACCTACTTTATCAGCTGCGAGTGCTGCAACTTTGTCTGACGCTGCAACGTTTTTCTCTGGTGCAGTCCAATCCCAAGTAGGCTTACCTGCTTCAGCTTTAAATTCATTGATAGCAGTGATGATCGCTTGAGATTGCTCATGACCATACACAACTGCACCAAGCATTACGTCTTCTGGTAATACGTCTGCTTCAGACTCAACCATAAGTACCGCGTTTTCAGTACCTGCAACAACAAGGTCAAGCTTACTTTCTTCAAGCTCTTTTAAAGTTGGGTTTAGTACATATTGGTCATCGATATAACCAACGCGTGCAGCACCAATTGGGCCACTGAATGGAATACCAGAAATAGCAAGAGCGGCTGAAGTACCGATCATCGCAACCATATCAGGTTGGATTTCAGGGTTAACAGAAACAACCGTAGCAATAACTTGTACTTCGTTTACAAAGCCATTCGGGAAAAGAGGACGAATTGGACGGTCAATAAGACGCGCAATCAATGTCTCGCCATCGTTTGGACGACCTTCACGCTTCAAGAAACCACCAGGGATACGACCCGCAGCATACATACGCTCTTGGTAGTTTACTGTTAGTGGGAAGAAGTCTTGACCCGGTTGTGCGTCACGCTTACCTACAACAGTAACAAGTACTGAAGTATCGCCGATGCTTGCTAATACTGCACCATCTGCTTGACGGGCAATCGCGCCAGTTTCGATTGTGACCGTGTGTTGGCCTAGTTGAAATTCTTTAATAATTGCTTGCACAAATATTTCCTTAAATAAAACAAAATATAGACGCCAACTAGTACCAATTACAGTCTTAAATAGACTAAACAATCTATTTAAGCACTACAATTGGCAAAAGCGCTGGCGCTGACTTAGCCCAATGCTAAGCGGGTGTTAGTATACGTGGAGAACACCCACAAAAAAAGGGGCTTGAAAGCCCCTTTTTTAATGTTAGCTAAAAAAGCCAACAATCAATCAAAAGATTAGCGACGTAGGCCAAGCTCTTTGATTAGCGCTGAGTAACGCTCAACGTTTTTACCTTTAAGGTAATCAAGTAATTTACGACGTTGGCTAACTTTGCGAAGAAGACCACGACGTGAGTGGAAATCATGCTTATGATCAGCGAAGTGACCTTGTAGCTTGTTGATGTCGAAAGTAAGAAGTGCTACTTGTACTTCAGGTGAACCAGTGTCGCCTTCAACACGTGCAAATTTAGCAACGATTTCTACTTTTTCTTGAGTACTTAGTGACATAATAACTCCAAAATTAATTTAAATTGTGCTTAAGCCGATCACTAATTCAGCAAAAGCGAGTAAGCGGCGCGCAGTATAGCAATATTCGCCGCGTGAGACTAGAAAAAACTATTGGTTAGTTGCCAGTGCGCGTTTGGCTTTTAAATGGCCATCAGGATTACGTTCACCAATACCGATAAACTGCCCATCTGCAACCACTTTAATAATGCCCTCAGGTACCGTGCCGCACACCACAACCTGACCATGGCTGAATGCAACACCTTGCTCCGCTGAGATCTCCACTACGGGTAAATCGACCAAAGCAGTGTCCATCGGCAACAGTAATTCATCTAGGTATGTGGAAGGTTCAACCCCTTCAGCCTTTGCTTGTTGTAGCTTTGCTTCTAGCTGTTCGATGGTAACCATTTGCTCACTTGGATAATGGCCCACTTTCGAACGATGCAACATAATGACATGCGCACCACACCCTAGCTTTTCACCTAAATCATCCACGATAGTACGAATATAGGTGCCTTTAGATACATGCGCTGTCATCTGAATTTCTTCATTCTCAGCGTCATATTCATCAAGCGTTAGACTATATACATTTATTTTTCGACATTTTCGCGGAACTTCAATGCCCTCTCTGGCATATTTATATAAAGGCTGACCTTGATATTTTAATGCTGAGTACATTGAAGGATACTGATCAGTTTCACCCAAGAAACCTGTGATTTCTTTTTGTAAACCATCAAGTGTGATATCTACAGGGCGTGTTTCAACCACTTCACCGTCAGAATCAGAGGTGGTTGTGCGTTCGCCTAACTTGGCACGCACAACATAGGTTTTATCAGTATCTAATAAAAACTGTGTAAACTTGGTCGCTTCACCAAAACAAATTGGTAGCATGCCTGTTGCCAGTGGATCTAATGCACCGGTATGACCTGCTTTTTGCGCAAAGTAAATGCCTTTCGCTTGCTGCAACGCTTTATTGGACGAGATCCCTTCAGGTTTATGCAAAAGCACGATGCCATCAACCGGACGACCTTTTGAACGTCTTGCCATTACTCTTGCTCATCCTCCGATGACTCAGGTCCGCGCTTTTCGTTATCATCACGAATTACTGAATCAACGAGATTTGAAATACGCATACCTTCAAGTAACGAGTTGTCTACCACAAAACGTAGTTCTGGCATGATACGCGCACGAATACGCTTACCTAGAATAGAACGAATATAGCCCGTTGCATCATTTAAGATGGCAACACTCTGCTTAGTCTTATCTTCATCACTGGTATTCAATACCGTAATAAAGATTTTTGCGTAAGATAAGTCTCTTGATACTTCAACCGCAGAAACCGTCACCATGCCTAAGCGTGGGTCTTTAATTTCGCGTTGCAATATCACAGCAATCTCTTTTTGGATTTGCTGGCCAACTCTATCTGTGCGAGAAAATTCTCTCATCTTCACCACTTATAAATTTTAACTTATTGAAAAACAATAATAAGTTTAATTAGTTTTAAACGAACAAATGGGGGCTAGTGCCCCCATTTCAACCATTATTATAGCAATGGTTTACAATGTACGTTGAACTTCAACCGTCTCGAATACTTCGATTTGGTCGCCAACTTTAACATCGTTGTAGTTCTTAACACCGATACCACATTCCATACCGTTACGTACTTCTTGTACATCATCCTTAAAGCGACGTAGTGACTCAAGCTCGCCTTCATAGATAACCACGTTTTCACGAAGTACACGAATAGGCGCGCTGCGCTTAACGATACCTTCAGTAACCATACAACCAGCAATTGCGCCAATTTTTGGTGACTTAAATACATCACGAACTTCAGCAAGACCAATGATCTCTTGCTTAAATTCAGGTGCCAACATACCAGACATCGCTTGCTTAACTTCTTCAATCAAGCTGTAGATAACGCTGTAGTAACGTAAATCTAGGTTTTCTGAATCAATGACTTTACGCGCAGATGCATCAGCACGAACATTAAAGCCAACAATGATTGCATTTGAAGCTGCCGCAAGTGTTGCATCAGTTTCGGTGATACCACCTACGCCACTACCAACAATCTTCACTTTAACTTCATCTGTAGAGAGTTTAACAAGTGAATCAGCGATCGCCTGAATTGAACCTTGAACGTCCGCTTTCAATACAACATTTACTTCAGACACATTGCCTTCTGTCATGTTGCTGAACATGTTCTCTAGCTTCGCTTTTTGCTGACGCGCTAGTTTAACATCACGGAATTTACCTTGACGGTACAATGCTACTTCACGCGCTTTACGCTCGTCTTTAACAACAGTCGCTTCATCACCTGCTGCAGGTACGCCAGAAAGACCTAAGATCTCTACAGGGATTGACGGACCAGCAGTTTTGATTTCTTTACCGTTTTCATCACGCATTGCACGAACACGACCATACTCAAGACCACATAAAACGATATCGCCTTGATTAAGCTGACCTGACTGAACAAGTACGGTTGCAACAGGACCACGACCTTTATCAAGACGTGATTCAATAACAACACCTGCGCCCATACCTTGCGTTGGTGCAGTGAGCTCTAATAATTCCGATTGCATTAGCACCGCTTCAAGCAACTCATCAACACCAGTACCCGCTTTTGCAGAGATGTGTGCAAATTGCGTATCGCCGCCCCACTCTTCTGGGATAACGTCTAGCTGTGCTAGTTCGTTCTTAACGCGATCTGGATCAGCGCCTTCTTTATCCATTTTGTTCACAGCAACAATCAAAGGTACACCCGCTGCTTTAGCGTGTTGTACAGCTTCTTTTGTTTGAGGCATTACACCATCATCTGCGGCAACAACTAGGATAACGATATCAGTTGCTTTTGCACCACGTGCACGCATTGACGTAAACGCTGCGTGTCCTGGAGTATCTAAGAAGGTGATCATGCCGCCTTCCGTTTCAACGTGATATGCACCAATGTGCTGTGTAATACCACCGGCTTCGCCAGACGCTACTTTTGCACTTCGAATGTAATCAAGCGTTGACGTTTTACCGTGGTCAACGTGACCCATTACCGTTACCACTGGTGCACGTGATTCAGTTGATTCAACTTCACTACGGTCATTCAGTACTTGTACTTCTAGCTCGTTTTCTTTTACTAGAACTACTTTATGACCCATTTCTTCAGCAACTAGTTGTGCTGTTTCTTGGTCGATAACTTGGTTAATCGTAACCATGTCACCCATTTTCATCATCGTTTTAACGACTTCAGTGCCTTTTACAGCCATACGAGAAGCTAGTTCAGCAACAGCAATTGTTTCACTGATACGTACTTCTTGTTTCACATCTGCAACAGGTTTTTGGAAACCATGTTGTAAAGAAGCTGGCGCTTTTAGCTTGCCTTTACGGCCTCTTGAAGGCGCTTCGGCTCTTGCAGGTGCTTTTTTCTTTTTCTTGCGACGCGCACTTTTCTCTTCGCGTGCATCTGACTCATCTTCTGCTTCACGTGCATAAGTTGATGTTGTCAGGTGATGGTCAGCCGTTTCTTCGCGACGACGGCGTTCCTCTTCTTCTTTTTTCCAACGAGCTTCATTTTCTTCAGCTAGTTTACGCGCCACTTCTGCTTGACGCTTCGCTTCTTCTTCAGCTTTTATCAATGCTGCCTCTTCTGCTTCTTTTTGCAGACGCTCCGCTTCTAGGCGGTCTTTTTCAACTTTCGCACTATCCACTTTCTTGTCCTGCGGTTGATTGGCTTTTCGCTCAGCTTCAGCTTTACGCTTTGCCTCTTCTTTAACTTTACGCTCAGCGTCTTCTTTTGCTTTACGCTCAGCATCTTCTTTGGCCTTTTGCTCAGCGGCTTGCTGTGCTTTTAATTCAGCCTCTTTACGGCTAGCTTCTTCTGCTGCTAGACGTTCTTGCTCTTTTTCTTGGTCAATAGTGCTCTTTTTCACGTAAGTACGCTTTTTACGTACTTCAACCTGAACTGCTTTATCTTTACCCGTAGAGCCTTTCACATTTAATGTGCTTTTGCTTTTACGTTGCAAAGTCATGCGTTCAGGGCCTTCAGCACCTTTACCACCATGCTGTTTACTTAGGTGGTCAAGTAACTGAGCCTTTTCAGATTCAGTAACACTATCAGTCTCGCCTTTGGTGATCCCTGCATCGTTTAATTGCTGCAGCAATTTATCAACAGTTGTATCAATAGTCTCGGCTAGTTTTTCAATGCTTACTTCTGCCATAGTGTGTGTTACTCCGTTAATAAATTATTCGTCTTCACCAAACCAACAAATGTTACGTGCAGCCATAATTAACTGCCCAGCATCTTGCTCTGATAACTCTGTAATTTCTACCAGCTCGTCAATTCCCTGCTCTGCTAAGTCTTCAAGGGTAACAACACCTTTACTTGCCATAACAAATGCCAAATGACGCTCTAACCCTTCTAATGCTAACAAGTCTTCAGCAGGCTCTGCACCTTCAAGGCTTTCTTCTGTTTTAAGTGCTTTAGTCGTTAACGCATCTTTCGCACGATTACGCAGTTCTTCAACGGTGTCTTCATCAAGGCCGTCAATTTCTAAAAACTCAGCAACTGGAACATATGCGACTTCTTCAAGCGTTGAGAAACCTTCGTTAATCAATAAACCAGCAAAATCATCATCAATATCTAGGTTTTGCGTAAACAAGTTAACGAGTTTATCAGACTCTTCCGAGTTCTTTGCGTCCATATCTTCGACTGTCATTACATTGAGTTCCCAGCCAGTCAATTGACTCGCTAGACGAATGTTTTGACCATTACGACCAATGGCTTGAGCTAAGTTATCAGCCTCGACAGCGATGTCCATTGAGCGAGAGTCTTCATCCATTACGATAGAAGCTACTTCCGCTGGCGCCATTGCATTGATAACAAACTGTGCAGGGTTATCATCGTATAATACGATATCAACACGCTCTCCACCAAGCTCAGTAGAAACAGCTTGCACACGTGCGCCACGCATACCAACACACGCTCCCACCGGATCAATACGTTTGTCATTTGATTTAACTGCAATTTTTGCACGAGAACCCGGATCACGAGCTGCACCACGAATTTCAATCATTTCTTCGCCAATTTCTGGCACCTCAATGCGAAACAGCTCCATTAGCATTTCTGGTTTTGAACGTGTTACGAATAATTGAGCGCCACGCGCTTCTGGTTTTACTTCGTACAGCAAACCACGAACACGATCACCTGGACGGAAGCTCTCACGTGGTAGCATATCATCACGGTAAATCACTGCTTCAGCATTATTTCCTAAATCCATAACAATGGCATCACGTGTTGCTTTTTTAACGACACCTGTAACCAGTTCACCCTGTTGATCTTTGTAAGCCTCAACAACAAGTGCACGCTCAGCTTCACGTACTTTTTGTACGATAACCTGCTTTGCCATCTGTGTTGTAATACGGTCAAATTTGATTGATTCAATTTGCTCTTCAACAAAATCACCAAGTTGTGTTTCAGGCTCTTCAACCTGCGCAGCTTCAAGGGTTATTTCTGAGTACGGATTTTCTAATGAACCATCTTCTTGTGGATCTACTGCCATCCAGCGACGGAACGTATCGTATTCGCCTGTTTTGCGATCAATTGAAACACGAACTTCAATATCACCGTCATGTTTTTTCTTCGTTGCAGTCGCCAGAGCAAACTCTAACGCTTCAAAAATCTTTTCTTTTGGGACTGCCTTCTCATTGGAAACGGCTTCTGCCACCAATAATATCTCTTTTGCCATAGGTAATGCCTCGCTTGCCCTTGTCCTTCGCACTCAATATTTAAAATTTTGCGATGATGTTTGCACGCTCGATGTTACTGAGCATAATGAAATGTTCGTTACCATCGATCTTTAACGTGACCATATCGGCGCTAACTGCGACTAAATCGCCTTTAAAGTTGCGTCGTCCATCTTGTGGTAATTTAGTACGTACTCGTACCTCTTCACCTTGTGCCTTCTCATAATGAGCCAACTTAAAGAGTGGCCTATCAACGCCAGGAGAAGACACTTCCAAATCATATTCGTTTGTAATCGGGTCTTCGACGTCAAGAATCGCACTTACTTGTCTGCTTGCATCAGCACAGTTATCTACTGAAACACCGCCTTCATTTTCAATGTAGACACGTAACGTAGAATGACGACCGGCTTGCACAAACTCTAGACCTAACAATTCAAAACCGAGTGCTTCTACAGCTGGCTCTAACATTACGGTCAAATCTTGCTCGAGTTTTGTCACAAATTTCCTCCATACAAACAAAAAAAGGGCTTAAGCCCCAATTATACTAGCTGTTTAGTATCCAACCCTGCTAAAAGCAAAGCACTAGATACAACAACGCCCCGAACCAAGCGGGGCGTCACACCTAAAACAAAACTGTGTGGCCAAAGGCCTTACTTGGTTGCGGGCTTAACAGCCGAATTAAGCAAACGCTTAAACGCAAAACGCGCATTACATAGAATGCGCGCTACATCTAAAAAATACAAAGTATCTTTTAGAATTTGGTTGCGGGAGCCGGATTTGAACCGACGACCTTCGGGTTATGAGCCCGACGAGCTACCAGGCTGCTCCATCCCGCGCCAATGTGCAGCAAACACTGCAAAATATGCGCAGTATTATAAGGAGTGTTCCATTAATAAGCAACCTTACAACAACGATTAATTCTATTATTTAAATCACCAAAGACCCTAAAATAGGTAATTTTCTTTATCAAAACATTACATATCGCTGTAAGCTGCGATATAATATCGCAATTTTAACATTACAGGGAAACTATTATGAAAAAAGCAACAGTGTCGATATTGACAGCGCTATCATTAGCATTTGCGGGACAAGCCATTGCTTCAAGTTGTGAAGGGTATGGACCACAAACACCTCGTGATATTGATAATCTACTTGGCGAAAACAAACGGGTATTCTCAAAAGCACCTGATAGCGAAGAAATGAACCTGTGTAACATTCATTTTCACAAAAATGCAGAGCATAAAGCCAAAGACTTTTCAGTCTTTGCTGGTGATAGTAAATATGGCGGGTATCAATGTAATGCCACCAGCTCATTAACTGCGGCCGAATTGAAAGCGCCCAAAGGAAAAGTATGCAAAAATGTCAAACCTGGTGACACCATTGAAGTCCACTGGGTTCACAGTTCTTGTGATGTTACACCTGGTAAGGGTCTAGGCTCATGTTTAAGTGACAAATGTGCTAATCCACAATTACGTGTAGAAACACAAGTATTCATGGTCGTTAATGATGAAAATGCGCTTGATTTCAACGATCTTGATTACGACGGTAATGTTGTAAACGGATATCACCAAGCAAAACACATTCCTGATACGACGGGTAAACCTGTAGAATTTTTAGGCTCAACCACCGGCCCTAGCTACACAGCACAACAATGCTCACCGCTACAAGTCACCTGGAGCGTACGCCCTGCTTGTGCCAAAGTTGACATCAATACACTCGCAACATGGTGTGAAAGCAATGAGTTTGAAGAAGATCACGCGCATGGTGTTCGTAAGCTAGTAACCGACCCAAAACTACTAGCGCCAATTAATTAATTTTACAAAAAAGAATAGAGGCAGAAAAGTATGTATTTTACTGCCTTTTTATTAAAAACCTAAAACCCCCATAAAT
Source organism: Pseudoalteromonas sp. MMG013 (assembly GCF_018100885.1). Taxonomy (NCBI): domain Bacteria; kingdom Pseudomonadati; phylum Pseudomonadota; class Gammaproteobacteria; order Alteromonadales; family Pseudoalteromonadaceae; genus Pseudoalteromonas; species Pseudoalteromonas sp. MMG013. Next base: position 24,140 of record NZ_JAGJEE010000039.1, read on the forward strand.
TAATCATTCACATCTGCTCGCTTCACTTCTATACTGATGGTCAAGAGTTCAATAAATAGTCAATTTAAACTCGAGGTAGTCATTGGGTTCGGTTGTACCACAGCTATCACGTTTGGTTCTTTTCTGATAATTCAAACGCAGGTTTGCAGTCATCTGAAAATGATTCTTCCATCCAAGCAAACGGACGCGCTTTTAATCGACAAAGAGGCGATTATGAGTATTTCTCCTTATCAATACCAACTATTAACGCAGTCATTTGCTACGTTAAAACCTAACTTTCATTGTTTTTGTGTTAGCTTGCATAGCCAGCTTAAAAGATACGATTTACAGCTTGTTGTTCCCAACTCACCTAAATACCTCCTCAACATTGAACACCGTATTCATACATTTTTACACGAGGCAATTGCATTGTTACCACAGCAAAACGCGCTGGTTGATTTGGTTCAACAATACAAATCAGATTTTCATACTCTCAGGTTAAGCGAGTACGACATTGCGGTGATATGCCATACAATGCTGGAAACACTGCAACTTCATTTGGGACGGCAATTTACATTGGCATTACGTAATGCTTGGCGAAAAGCCCTTCATATGTTTGCCAATATAATCAAAAGCGTCGCGTTTAATACAACTAACGTTGTTAATTTGCAACATTTTAGACAGCAAAAACAGCATCAAATATCGACCTTAAGATGACTTTTCCTTGCCAGCAAAGTAGACTGCATTTGAGTTTACGCAAAGAGAATGGTTATGAAAAGAGCGTTCGTTTTATCGGGGTTTTTATTATTGTCGGTAACGGCTTGCGATGTATTTGAGTCATCAAAAACACAAATTGAAGAGCAGTATTTATCACAAAATAATGAGCTAAAATCAGCTATTGAAGCAATTAGAGAACAAGGCTTAGCAACGTTTTCTTCAACGGCTGAAAAGGGCACTGTTGCCGCGTGCGTTGCGAAGCAACTGGACGCGGATCCAATGGGGGCACTTATTGAAGTTGAAGGTGCCCTGCAAGATAGTGCCGACTTATCTAAGCTCGCTGAAACAATTGGTAGTTTATCTGAGTCGGAAATATCATTAGAAAGTATTCCACAACTGCTTCAACAAGGTGCTGACACGGTTAATTATCTACGCACCTTATTGTCTGAATATAACTTAAATGAGCTACAAGAAAAAGCAGCGCAAGTACTGCAAGACGGGCGTAGTCAAAGCCAAGATATTGGTGCACATTTGCGCAGTCTAATTGAGCAATGCCAGTAGCCTAATTTTAAGTTCATTTAAAAGCCCATGTGGGCTTTTTTCATTTCTGTTCGTATAACTAATAAAGAAATAGCGAACATTTTATTATGAAACGAATTGGCCTTTACCTATTTAATCAAGACTGCCGTGTGCAAGACAATAAAGCTTTGCTGGCACTGTCAACCACAGTTGATGCACTTGTTTGTTTATTTTGTTTACCTACCCAAAACCATTTTTCAAAACACTTTGCGCAAGTACCGCCCACCCAAGCACAACTGGGCTTTTTAAAAAGTACCTTACATGACCTACAAGGTTCACTCGCACAACATGGCCAAACATTACAAGTCGAATTTGGTGACAGATATACCATTACTCATGATTACATCCAACGATACGGTATTACACACGTAGGACAAGCTATCCACTCAGGATACAATGAGATAAAAGTGTGGAAAAAATTACAGGCAACGTTTACCAAGGTAGAGTTTCTGTCAGACAATACCAACCATCTTTTTGATGAAATACAGCTTCCGTTTAGCCTTTCAGAGCTACCAAAAACATTTTCAGGGTTTAGAAAAAAAATTGAAAATGAGGCGTTTATAACAACATTGCAAGCCCAAAAACCCACTTTAGTGCATCATTTACCACCAGCTCCAGTTGCGCTTTATTTTTCACTTCCCGAAATTATATCCAACGGGAATAACCCTTATTACTGCGGCGGTGAAAGTAATGCACAGCGTCACCTAGCGCGCTACTTTGACTCCTCATCTGCATCAAGCTATAAACTCACCCGTAATGCACTGCAAGGTGATGACTTTTCTACACGCTTCTCACCCTATTTATCGCACGGTGCTATCGGCCCGCATCAGATTCTGCATGCGCTCAGACAATACGAAGCACTCAATGGTCATAACGAGTCAACATATTGGATTTACTTTGAGTTATTGTGGCGTGAATATTTTCATTGGTACAGCGCTCGGCATCAAGCAGCGCTATTTCGATTTTCAGGAGTGTCTCAGACTACACCGCTTACCAGCTTTTATGCTCAGCGGTTTGCCGCATGGTGTAATGCCAATACCTCCTCCCCTTTTATAAATGCCCTTATGAACGAGTTAACGGTAACCGGCTGGCTCTCAAATAGAGGAAGACAAATTGTCGCAAGTTACCTCATTAATGAAATGCAGTTAGATTGGCGTTATGGCGCAGCTTATTTTGAGCAGTGTCTGATAGACTATGATGTCGCCAGTAACTGGGGGAATTGGCAGTACATCGCAGGGGTCGGTGCTGATGCAAAAGGAGGTCGCCATTTCAACATAGAAAAACAAATAGAGCTCTATGACCCCAATGGTGAATATACACAAACTTGGTCGCCTTCATCGGCAACGTCAAATCCAAACGGGCAGGGTGACTGCAACGATATAACTGGGTGGCCATGCCACTGTAAAGTGGAGTGCTAATAATGCAAAAAGCGCGAACATTACGCCTAATACTTGGTGATCAGCTTGATGCGGGACACCACTGGTTTAAATCTAACGATGTTAACGTGACTTACGTGATCGCAGAATTGCATCAAGAAGCCCATTACACTACGCATCACATACAAAAAATATGTGGTTTTTTCGCTGCAATGAGGCGCTTTGCAATGGCGTTAAAGCAAGCCAATTTCAACGTGGTTTATTTAACACTTGATGACACAAATAATGATAATAGCTTACCAGAACTAATTCAGCGCTTATGCCACGAATATCACTGTGATCGCTTTGAATACCAAAGACCTGATGAGTATCGCCTTGCGATACAGCTGGCTAACATGGTGCTAATGCACTCAACAGTACATTGTATTGAGAGTGAACACTTTTTTCTCCCATTTGAAGAAATCTCGACATATTTCACCAAAAATAAACACATCACCATGGAGCACTTCTACCGCAAAATGCGAAAGCGCTTTAATATTTTAATGTGTGATGATGCCCCTGAAGGCGGAAAATGGAACTTTGATAATGAAAACCGAGGAAAGCTCAAAAAGGCCGATCTCAATGATATCCCTCAACCACTGTTGTTTGACTATGATATCAGGGAAATTGCGCAACGTATCAAAAAACATAAAATAGCCACTTTAGGTCAACTTCAACACCCGTTTATTTGGCCTACCAGCAGAGCTGAAGCACACCAGTTACTGCATTACTTTTGTCGCTATTTACTCCCTAATTTCGGCAAGTTTCAAGATGCAATGACAGCCAACAGTGACCATAAATGGAGCTTGTATCATAGTCGACTGTCATTCGCCTTAAATACCAAAATTCTGTCTCCCTCTGAGGTCATTCGTAGCGCAGTGGCAGCCTATAAGAATCACCCTAATACCATTAGCATTGCACAAATAGAGGGGTTTGTGAGACAAATATTAGGATGGAGAGAATATATACGCGCGGTATATTGGGTTAACATGCCAGAATATAGTACCTATAACACTTTAAACGCGAAGCGCGATTTACCCCCCCAGTTTTGGACTGGTCAAACAAAGATGCGCTGCTTACAACATGCCATCACGCAAAGTTTAGAGTACGCCTATGCACACCATATTCAACGCTTGATGATCACAGGTAACTTTTGTTTACTCACCGGTATTCACCCCGATCAGGTCGATAACTGGTACCTAGGTATTTATATAGACGCCATTGAGTGGGTTGAAATGCCTAATACTCGTGGGATGACGCAATTTGCCGACAATGGCATTATCGCCACAAAACCTTATGCTGCCAGTGGTAATTATGTCAATAAAATGAGCGATTACTGTGGCGACTGTCACTACAATGTGAAAGAAAAAACCACTGAGACTGCGTGTCCATTAAATAGCTTGTATTGGCACTTTATGATCACACATCGAGCACGGTTTGCCACTAACCCGCGTATTGGCATGGTCTATCGAAATTGGGACAAACAAGATGAAATTACAAAGCAGCATACACTAACGCGAGCGCAATATTACCTAGACAATATCAGCTCGCTATAATTGCAGCTTAGAATAATCGCCAACGGCGTTTTTTAGTTCGGATCTTATGGACCCAATTCACTTCAATCGTGGTCACTGCAAGTACATCTCGCTGTGACTTTGAGATCAACTCATAGCTCATACTTTCGGCAGAACCAAAACCTAATACAAACTCGAACGACTGGGACTGTGCCCAACATTGTAAAATCTTCTTCGAAGTACTTTCTCGTATGCAATAATCACCGACAACGGGCGTATTAATAGAAAATTTCACATCCGCGTAGCAAGTTCGGCCTTCATTTAATGCAACACACTTACTGGGTGCTGCATGTAAGATCTCTGTTGCTCCTTCGCCATTTGCCAATACAGGTTGATGAACACTCATCCCTGCAATTAACGTTAAGGCATTTACCGAGACCAATTTAAAATACATATTTCACTCCGGCAAATACTGCACGTGCGTGCCGAGAGTTAATCAAAGGGCTTTTACGCGTATTGCTTGCCCCAACTAAGACTGATGCCCCAGCACTAAACACCCAATCTTCCGCTATGGGGTAATTTGCTTGTACCTGAGTGAACACTGATACGGCATGTCCCATTTCATACATTGGCCGGGAAGATCTGGCTTCATCAGCATCAACACCATAAAAATAATCAATGAAATTTGCAGAATAGTAATTTGCACCAAAATTAAGCCAAACGTCCCAGTTTCTCAACTCGAAATTGCGTGTTGCTTCAAAGTGTAACACCCAGCCATTACTATCACCGAGCGTGTCGTACACAAGCTCAGCAACCGCTTGATACTCTCCTATAGTGCGATAGTATGAAAAACCAATGGATTGATCTCGCTTACGCTCTTTGAGCCCTTCAAGCTCGGGAATATATGTTTCGCTATCAAAATACCCTTCGTTTGAAAAGGGTATTTGATAATTCCCATAAATAACGTCTACGCCCCAGTCATCCTCAATGATTAATTGATATCCTATATCTGAGCCACCAAAAAAATCACCAGAGTGCGAATTTAAGTAAAAGCGTTTATATTGGATTTTCGCATCAACTAACATCGTCAAACTATCAAAATTCGACTCTGCGCCTTTTAATTCAGGAAGGGCTAAATCAACCCAAAAGCCACCGAGGCTTAATTGCCATAAAAACTCATCGTCATCGTACTCATCAAGTTCTGCTTGAGAGTAAAAAGATGCACAAAGTAATATGATAAATATTATTATTTTTTTCATAGTCCTTGGTTACACTGGATTGTGCCTAAAATTCATCCCCGATCATACCTGAGCAAAACAACATCAACAATAACAACTTTTCACATTAGACTACATTTTATAATTAACTTTTTATTAATTAAATTGTCACAATAGCATCGTTAAATACGTCGTTCGCAATAGAGTAATTACTTCAACGAGGAACGTATGAAAAAAGCGCTACTACTTTGTGCTCTCACAATGATGACTATGAATGTACAAGCATTCAGCCAAGAAACACATAAACGCATTGTTATTGATGCTATCAATTATATGGCACAAAACCCAACGACGACACAATATAGTCGACTTCAACAATACGCTGAAAAAAATAACTTAACTGTAAATGCTTTAGCTGATTTACTTGGGCAAGCCGCCTATGATGTTGACGATTTTGAAGACACTTTTTTTTGCGGCGCGATCACTGGTGACTGCGTACAAGCACCGGTATGGGGCGCGGCAAAAAGTATTGTGAAATACACCAGCTATTGGCACTTTCAAAATCACACTCAAGGTGCAGATGCCCATGGCAACGATTTTGGTGGCTATAACTATGAAAAACTCACGGTGTGGGGCAACATTGACAGCCTCGCTGCGACTTGGTTAAAAGGTGATTACCTTGATGATGGTGCAGGTGGCGAAACGGGTTGGTTTAGAGCGGATGATACACAATACAATACGTATGGGGTGACAGAAGCTAATTACCGTATAGATAGCCACTCTAGCTATGCTATGTACGACGATTTTGAAGAAATGCCTTTTCAGCCAATTGATAACCTTGGTCAATACTGGTACCAAAGTTACCTGCAAAGTGGCCAACCACAACTGCTTGGTTTCGTTTTTCACACCACAGACTTACTACAGCCTCATCACACTTGGACAACGTCAGCATTAAACCATTCAAGTTGGGAGTCATGGGTTAAAGACTACTATGATCAAGAAGATTTAAACAACATGCAGCTTGTTCACAATGCAATGGCAGACTTCACTGCGGTTCCAATAACAAGCCAAGATATTCGCCCATTACTAACACAAGGGGGCGCTTATTCATATGCACAAGGCGGTATTGTTTTAAACTCCCAAGATCATTACGACCGCTTAACAACGGCAAAGCAAGTTATTCCGCACGCTATTGCCATGGTGGTGCACTTACTTAATCACGCCATGGTTGCCCGCTAATGCCGTGGTTCATTATTGTGTTGGTAAGCTTTCTAAGCTTACCAACGTTCGCAAAAACACAGACTTTCAGTCAAGCTGAAATCACCTTAATGCATGCTATATACCAGCAGCACCAACCCGACTTTGATAGCGAAGATACACGAAATCGGCTGAGTGAAAATCTATTTCTATTGTCACAAGTAAAACAACACCAACCCCATTTATTACAACGCCAAGCTGATGTTGGATTTAGCACCGAGTTTCATGTGCGTCGCTATGTGATGACTTTGTTGCAAAATGCGGTGCCAAGCGCTGTACTTCCAACACCACCAGCGCCCGATTGGTCAAGGTATAGCACTTGGAAATTAAGCCAAGATTTACCGAACTACCCAAACAATAACCACTATACTCACGCTCAATTACAGCAACTTACAACCGTCGATTTATCTTTTTTAGTTGGCGCGCAACTTACGCTTGCAGACTTAATGCTAGAACAGTCAATGCAAAACCGCTACAAGCTACATCAAGGTGATTATGCGTTATTTCAAAAACTCATTACTCAGCACCGCGACTATCATCACAAGGTGAAATATCTTGCAAAGCGCCTTAAACAAGCCAACATTTCATTGGCCAACCTCAATAAGATTGCCACGGCTGAACTCATTCGCTCTCCAATGCTGAGTTACTTTGGCGTACAATCTCAAATGCACGGCGAACGCAGCGAGTATGTAGACAGGCTTAAATCTCAAATTACCAATAAACATATTGCGAATTTCTATTTAAAACATAAAGCCGACTTTAAACATAAGAGCAATGTGATTGCCAGCGCCGTTTTGTTTGAATCACAAAATAAAGCAAAAAACTTCAATACTGACGTGAAAAAACTCGGCTTCAAAAACGCCCTATTGCAGCATAATAAGCAAAACCTGTTTGCTGATACGCAAGGAAAATTGGCAAGACACAACGCTACGCAATGGGTACATCAAGTGGTATTTAATTTAAAAAAAGCACAGCTAACAAACCCAATACGAAGCCCTAAAGGCAAATGGTTAATTGCGCAAACGCACCAAATCAACTTCGATTACTATCCTAAAGAGTCTGAGACAGTACGCTACCAAGCGACCCTTGCACTCATTGAAAACATGGCCCAACAACGCTATCAACAAAAAAAGCAAGCTTGGCTAAAAGCAACGAAGTCATCAATATGAAACATGTCCAATTAGTGTTAATCACTATGTTAGTGCTTATTTTTGGCTATTTCATAGTGCGTATTGTACCGAACTCTCCAGTGGAGAGTTCACCACCTGTAACCCCAAATGAGCAGCCCCTGATTCATCGCTCTGCAGTTAAACAGCAAGTACCCAGTATGAGAGCTGCTGCGGAGTCTATACCCACAAAACAATTATCGCTTGATAGCCAAAATACACTGGTACCAAGCAATACCAAGCAACGTGTTAAGCCATACGTTCCTCCCATTCAAGCGATTCCCTCTGGCGCAGGCTATACTGGTGATTTAAACGATCACCATGCTTATCAGCAATTTCACAATGATCAAGAAAAAGCACTTAAATTGGCATACATTACAGCGACAAAAAGTAAAGTAAAACGCCTAGAAGCGCTGATTGAACGAGGCAAACATGAAGGGGTTACAGAGCGGCAGCTTACGTTCGCTCGCGAGAAAATTGCAGGCCTTAATGCCATGGCAAATAAATTAAAAGTTGAACTAAACCTATCATCCCAATGACAACATTAATGTTAGACATGCGTATCTAAAAAGTGATGCTTTTATCTATAACTCGTACTAGGCTATCGACAACATCGCGCTATACTAGAGTTATCACTTTTCATCGAGATACCAATGAGAACATTATTACTGACACTCTGTATGATCATATTAAGCAATGCATACTCAGCCGAAGAGAAAAAACAACTGCCTCCACTGAATCCTGCCTATAAGGCAGAACATGCGATGGTGCTAATGAATCGCGGCTCACGTATTTATGCTGCTAACTTTCCAACCTATACGACCCCGCATGATGTACAAATTGTGTACCGTATTGACAACCCAGATGTGGCATTTTTAAATTTAGTTCGAGATGCTGATTTAATTACTATCAAACCTAAGCCATTTAATATAGAGCGGCTGATGCGCGGGGAAGAAATCACAATTACAGCCGATGTGTACGAAGGCCACTATAAAAAAGGCGGTAGCTTAGTATACTCAGACAGAGCCATTGTATTTAGCAAACCCCTTTATTCACGCAAGCTTACTGAACTCACTGAGCCATCAAAATGGCAAGAGTACGATATGATCACCGTCAAAGGCACTGAGCGTATTTACGTACATAAAATTCAAAACAAACCCAGTTTTAATCACTTGATCTATGTTGATTTAACAGGTGCATGCTTGCAAAAATTCAGGACGTCAAAAATAGTGCCTGCTGCAAACGAATTAATCTACAAATTCGTCAACTGTGGCACACTCAAACAACTTTACTATGACACTGATGGACTAGAGTAAGTTACCTAACTGTGAGTAGGTTTGGAGTACCTCCAAACCTAACGCCACACTAAATCGATGTACAATCCCATAGATGCCAGAAAACACTCGGTCACTAAATTATAATTTCTCTCTAGCCTGACCGTGTGAGGTGACAATTAAATCATATAACGCTTGTGCGGCTGGACCACTATTTAACCCCTTCGGCAACGTAATATGCAGTGGTACTTGATAACACCCAGCACCTTGTATACGCAACTGGGTCAAATGAGAGTCAACAGTGTCATTCAACATATGTTGCGGAATTCGAGTAAAACCTAAACCATGCTTTACCGCTGTAATGGCTTGCTCAAAATTGTCAACCGTGACCCGCCTTTTCGATTTCAACCATCCTACATTTTTCTGCTTTACCGAGCTTGCTTGTTCACTCACACCTAAATCTCGAAGCACAATTTGCGTATGTGCGACCAGATCTTCCATTGTTAAATCTGTTTGACCAGCCAATGGGTGTGTTGCAGCCACCACTGGTATCATACTAGTGACACCAATCGACTCGGCTGGTAAATTTATTATTGGTAAGGTAATTATCGCAATATCGGCTCGTTGCTCAACAACGGCCTCATGCGTGCTCGATAAAGAAGTTTCAATAAGCTTCACTGACGTCATGACATTATGCTGCATAAACTTTTTAAGCGACTGATATACAATCGCTTTATCGCATAAATGATCGATTGAAACAACCACTTCAGATTCAGTGCCCAATGACAATGCCATACTGATGTCTTCAAGCCCTTTAGCTTGATCTAAAATCGGTTTAGCGCTGCGCAACAGTGTTTTTCCCATCGCCGTGAGTACGGCCCGTTTATTGACCACCTCGAGCAGTTCAACACCGAGCTGCGCTTCTAATTTTCTTATAGAGTAAATTAATGTTGTGTGGCTTTTATGCATTTCTTGCGCCGCACTTTGAATACTACCGAACTCATCAATCGTACTTAATGTGCTCCATTGCTCCAACGTTGTTTTTAATCTCATGTGTCAATTTTACCCACAGTTAATGGCAACATTATGAACTTTACGGTTCATTTTACTGAGCTAAGATTAACGCATCTAACTTGTAAAGGCACTTATGTGGCAGCAAGTTATCTCATTCACGCAATTAATGGAGCATTCAAATGCCTAAACTACTACAAGTCGACTTCACTTTACCCGTATCAAATAATGCTGACATGCAGGAAAAAATGCGAGAACTTGCTAATTCGATTAACGCTGAACCAGGAGTGATTTGGAAAATTTGGACATTTAATGCCGAGCAATCTTTGGGCGGCGGAGTCTATTTATTTGATACACATTCTAACGCACAACAGTACTTAGACATGCATTCATCTCGATTGACACAAATGGGCATAACAAACATTCGAGGAGTCATATTCGACATAAATGAACCACTCTCAAATATTAACCACGCTCCGCTCACTGTTTAATATTCGCAGAATAAGATCACAGTTAATAAGTCTCAATAGCAGCCTGTTAACTGTGCACTCTCTTTATTAAAAAAGCAATGTTGCCTCTGTCTCCCCCATTTAACACACAACTAACTCTAATAATACCGTCGCGCTGACGCAGGTCAGAGTCCATCTGAACCTTAATACCAATTTCAGAATAGGCTCTGAAATAAATTCAGAGTGACACATTTTATCACTCTGCTTAATCCTAAAAAAACAAAAAAGGCCTTGAATGGCCCTTGGTATTTTATCTATTTATGAGGAGGTGTTATGAAACAAGTGATCGCCCCCTTTTTAGTACTCCAGCGAGATCACATTAAAACTGTTTAGGGTTTACAAAATCCACCAAGATATACTCCTCTCCTTGCAGCTCATCATCAATAGTTTGAGAAATAATATTGCAACGGCCACCCGCTAAACTAGCTCCTGTTCGTGGATAACCAATACGCTTTTCAAAGCAATCTCTTTTCATTTTTTCATTACACTTGATATTGCAGAGTAATCAGCTTTGATACCTTTCTCTCGCCAACGATATTTTCATATGACATAAAAAAAGGCCGCATCAGCGACCTTTGTAACACTATAAATTGTACTAAGTTAACTTAGCCAACATGCTTACGTGCATTGCGGAACATACGCATCCATGGGCTGTCTTCTTTCCACTCATCTGGGTGCCATGAGTTTGCCACAGCGCGGAATACACGCTCTGGGTGAGGCATCATCACAGTGGCACGACCGTCAGTCGAGGTAATACCGGTAATACCTTCAACAGATCCATTCGGGTTATTTGGATATTGCGTGGTGGGGTTACCGTAGTTATCAACAAACTTCAACGCCACAGTACCAGAGTTAATAGCAGTATCTACTGCACCTTGATTGGCAAATTCAGCATGACCTTCGCCATGAGAAACCGCGATAGGCATACGAGAGCCCGCCATCCCTTTAAAGAACACTGACGGGCTTTCTTGCACTTCAACTAAGCTAAAGCGGGCTTCAAAGCGCTCTGACTTGTTAGTAACAAAACGTGGCCAGTGCTCAGTGCCAGGGATCAGTTCTTTCACCGTTGACAACATCTGACAACCATTGCACACACCTAAGCTGAATGTATCTTCACGGTGGAAGAAGGTTTGGAACTGCTCGCGCGCCATATCATTGAACAGAATAGACTTCGCCCAACCTTCACCGGCACCCAATACATCGCCGTATGAGAAACCACCACATGCCACTAAGCCTTTGAACTGCTCAAGTGTTAAACGGCCTTCTAAAATGTCACTCATGTGCACGTCAACAGCTGCAAATCCAGCACGGTTAAACGCAGCAGCCATTTCAATATGTGAGTTAACCCCTTGCTCACGCAAGATTGCCATTTGTGGTTTTGCACCGGTTGCAATATAAGGCGCTGCAATGTCTTCGTTTAAATCGAAGCTTAACTTCACGTTTAGACCTGGGTCTTTGGCGTCAAATTTAGCATCAAATTCTTGCTTAGCACACTCCGGGTTATCACGAAGTGCCTGCATTTGATAGGTCGTTTCAGCCCAAATAGTACGAAGTTCAGTACGTGTATTACTCAGTACCGCTTTACCTGCGCGGTTAAATACCACCGTGTCTTCGCTATTTAATGAGCCGATTTCATGGCTGATAGCTGTTAAACCGTGTGCAGCAAGTACAGCATGTACTGCGCTTAAGTCGCTGTTACGCACTTGAATCACACCACCAAGCTCTTCATTATAAAGTGCTTCAATGTCGCTACCTACCAAGCCATCTAGGTTCACAGTCACACCTGTGTGACCCGCAAATGCCATTTCCGTCACTGTAGTAAATAAACCACCGTCTGAACGGTCATGATAAGCAAGTAGCTTTTCATCAGCCACTAACGCCTGCATCGCGTTGTAGAAACCTTTTAACAATTCAGGGCTATCCACATCTGGCGTTTTATCACCTAGCTGCTTATAAACTTGTGCCAAACTTGATGCACCCATGCGGTTTTGACCAGCACCTAAATCCAATAAGATAAGTGATGTTTCACCTTTATCTGTGCGTAATTGCGGCGTTACTGTTTTACGAATGTCTTCAACACGACCAAATGCCGTAATGATCAATGACAGCGGTGAAGTAACTGACTTTTCTTTGCCATTCTCATCCCATTTGGTTTTCATCGACATAGAGTCTTTACCAACCGGAATGGTTAAGCCTAATGCAGGGCACAGCTCTTCACCCACGGCTTTAACCGCTTCATACAGACCCGCATCTTCACCAGGGTGACCGGCCGCCGCCATCCAGTTAGCTGATAACTTGATGTTCTCTAAGCTGCCAATGTTTGTTCCTGCGATGTTAGTCAGTGACTCAGCTACTGCTAAGCGTGCTGATGCACCATAGTTAAGTAATGCCGCAGGTGTACGTTCACCCAATGACATAGCTTCACCGTGATACGTATCATACGTTGCCGCAGTGACCGCACAGTTTGCAACTGGTACTTGCCATGGGCCAACCATCTGATCACGTGCTACTAAGCCCGTTACCGTGCGGTCACCAATGGTGATCAAGAAGGTTTTCTCTGCAATCGCTGGTAAACGCAATAAACGTTTTGCAGCTTCTTCTACATCGATGTTAGCAGTTTCAAGGGCACTGCCTTCAACCTGTTGAGAAGTCACATCACGGTGCATTTTAGGCGCTTTACCTAACAATACATCCAGCGGTAAATCCACTGGGTTGTTGTCAAAGTGACTATCTGCAACGGTTAAATGACGCTCTTCAGTTGCTTCACCAATCACCGCATATTGTGCACGTTCACGCTTACAAATGGCTTCAAAACGGTCAAAATCTTCAACACCTACCGCTAAAACATAACGCTCTTGAGATTCATTACACCAGATTTCGTGTGGTGCCATACCTGGCTCATCGTTTGGAATGTTACGTAATTGGAATTTACCACCACGGCCGCCATCATCCACCAATTCAGGGAAAGCATTTGACAGACCACCCGCGCCCACATCATGGATAAAGGCGATCGGGTTTTCATCTCCAAGCTGCCAACATTTGTCAATCACTTCCTGACAACGACGCTCCATTTCAGGGTTTTCGCGCTGTACCGAAGCAAAGTCTAAGTCTTCGTTAGATTGACCCGATGCCATTGACGATGCAGCACCGCCGCCTAGGCCGATGTTCATGGCAGGACCACCCAGTGCAATCAGTTTTGCACCGACTGGAATTTCACCTTTTTGAACATGGTCGGTACGAATATTACCTAACCCACCCGCCAACATAATTGGCTTGTGGTAACCACGCACTTCTTCGCCATTGTGGCTGGTGACTTTTTCTTCGTAAGTACGGAAATAACCCAGTAGATTTGGGCGACCAAACTCGTTGTTAAATGCCGCGCCACCCAGAGGCCCTTCAGTCATAATGTCTAATGCGTTAACAATACGCCCAGGCTTACCAAAGTCGCTTTCCCAAGGTTGTTCAAAACCCGGAATACGCAAGTTAGATACGGTAAAGCCCACTAAGCCCGCTTTTGGCTTAGAACCACGGCCAGTGGCACCTTCGTCACGAATTTCACCACCAGAGCCCGTTGAAGCACCAGAGAAAGGCGCTATAGCGGTTGGGTGGTTGTGAGTTTCAACTTTCATCAAAATTTCAATATTCTCTTGATTATAAGTGTACTCACCCTCTTTATTTGGGAAGAAACGACCAGCTTTAGAACCCTTCATTACTGCGGCATTGTCTTTATATGCCGACAATACGTTTTCTGGGTTATTTTCAAAGGTGTTCTTAATCATTTTAAACAATGATTTAGGTTGTTCAGCACCGTCGATTGTCCAATCTGCATTGAAAATCTTATGACGACAGTGCTCAGAGTTTGCTTGCGCAAACATAAATAATTCGATGTCGTTCGGGTTACGCCCTAACTTTTGGAAGTTTTCTACCAAATAGTCAATTTCATCATCTGCTAATGCAAAACCTTGCTCTACGTTTGCTGTTGCTAACGCTTCACGGCCACCGCCTAAAATATCAACCGATGACATTGGGCTAGGTTCATCAACACTAAATAACTTACCAGCACTTTCAAGCTCAGAATGCACGGCTTCAGTCATGCGGTCGTGTAATAGTGCCGCCGTTGCTGATAATTGCTCAGCGGATAACTCGCCTTCAACATAATACGCAATACCACGCTCAACACGGTGTACTTGGCTTAAGCCACAGTTGTTTGCAATATCGGTTGCTTTTGACGCCCAAGGTGAAATCGTGCCTGGACGAGGTGTAACCAAAATTAACTGACCCGCTGGCTCATGCTCAGCGATTGTCGGACCATACTCCAACAGCTTGTTTAACTTAACCAATTCGGCTTCAGATAGTTCACTTGTTAAATCAGCAAAATGCATGAATTCAGCATAAATACCTGTGATAGGTAGGTTCGCGTCAACGCAGCTTTTAAGGATTTTTTGAACTCTAAAATCAGACAGTGCAGGTGCACCACGTAAGATCAACATAGGTATTTTCATCCGGGGTTAGGGATTGAACGATATTTTGGGTCGCCATTATAGTAGAAATAGCGGTTAGGTTTAACCCAAAATTGTCAAAACTCGTAAAAAATCCGTGCCCTCATTTGCACTGCCTCGCAAAATCTGTGTTTGTTGTATACAAAACAAGGTACTGGGAGTTTTGCTTTCAGTCGGTAATTTCGATAACGTAGTGCACAGAACCTCGCTAAAAGGCCATAAAATGCAGCAATTAATGACGTATCTAACGATTGTCATAGTACTGGCAATTGCTGGCTGTGATAAAACACCTCCCAATCAATTAGAAAGAATTAAAGAACAGCAAATAATTAAAGTTGGCACTTTGGTGGGTCCAAGTAACTACTTTCAATCGCAACAAGGTGAACAAGGCTTTGAATATGAGCTCAGTCATCAATTTGCGCAATACTTAGGTGTTGAGTTACAAATAGTGCCTTTTTTCAGTCTGTCTGAGTTATTTGCTCGCTTAGACAAAGGCGATTTGGATTTAGCCGCTTCTGGGCTGAGTTACCATCCACAACGCGCTTACCGCTTTGGTCCAACCTACCGAGAAGTAAGCCAGAAACTCGTTTATAAACAGGGCCGTACTCGACCTCGCAGTTTTGCCGATATTGACGAACCGATTGTGGTACTCAATGATTCTAACCATGCCTTATCTCTTGAGCAGGCACAATACGAATACCCTAGCTTAGAATGGCAAACAACCTCCCTTCTCGATGAAGAAGAGCTACTACAAGGCGTGATAGATGAAGAAATTCAGTTCACCATTGCCGACTCTCATACCCTTGCTCTGTTTCGACGTTACCATCCCAATATCAGCATTGGCTTTTCCGTTACGCATTCAGATCAAGTTGCGTGGGTACTAAGAAACGATAGCGATGACTCGCTCTATGCACTGCTATTGCCATTTTTTAATACCGTAGCACACGACAAAACCCTCTACACCTTAGAAGAAAAGTATTTTGGTCATGTTAATGAATTTAATTATGTGAATACTCTGTCATTTGTTAAAGCCACCCGTAAAACATTACCAAAATACCGTGCTTGGTTTGAACAATACGCCAGCCCACTTGATTGGCGCTTACTTGCCGCTTTAAGCTATCAAGAGTCTATGTGGAATCCGCGTGCTAAGTCGCCTACCGGTGTGCGAGGCATAATGATGCTCACCCAGCCAACAGCCAAGCAAGTGGGTGTCACAAACCGCCTTAAACCTGAGCAAAATATTCGGGGAGGCGCTAAGTATTTACAAAAATTATTGAAACGAATTCCGAAAAGCATCGGTCAACCTGATAGGACTTGGTTTGCATTGGCGTCATACAATGTTGGTTGGGGGCATGTCAACGATGCGAGGAAAATTACCAAACAGCAAATGGGTGATCCAGACAGCTGGGCAGAGGTAAAAAAACGACTACCCCTTCTAATCAAAAAACGCTACTATCGAAAGACTAGGTATGGATATGCGCGTGGCGATGTTGCCGTTCAGTATGTTAACAACATCCGTCGATATTACGACGCGCTGATATGGTTAGATGAAAACGGAGCGCTTGATACAAAAGCTGGCAAATAAAATGCATCTTTTCGATGCGAGTGTCATGCTATTGCAATACATCCCTGCAATTCTGCCATATGTGTTTTTTCTCTCACAAATAAGGAGGTGCCGATGCTTAGAAGACGTCGAACTCACCAATTTAAACGAAACACCCAACATTCTCAGGCGAATCGCCGCCGGGTTATTATGAAAAATAACCACAAAAAAGTGTTATTGCGTCGTAAACTATTTGCGCAACAACAAATGGAAGAAATTGCGGCTCAGCCTTGAGTCGCTTGCTTTGCTTTTTTAGCCGCTTTAATCTCTTTTCTACGACGTTTAAAAAAATTTGACAGTTTTTCTGCACACAACTCTGCAAGTACGCCCTGTGTTACCTCTACTTGGTGATTCAATTTAGGTTCATTAACGATATTCATCACTGACCCCGCTGCACCTGTTTTAGCATCCGGCGCGCCAAATACTAAGCGTTTTAAACGACTGTGTACGAGTAACCCCGCACACATAGGGCAAGGCTCTAACGTGACATACAAAGTACAGTCAACCAAACGATAATTTTCGAGTACTTTGCCTGCTTCTCTCACGGCTTGCATTTCTGCATGTGCTGATGGGTCATGCTGGCAAATAGACTGATTCCACCCTGTCGCAATTAATTGATTGTTTTTTACAATAAGTGCGCCCACTGGTATCTCATTTTGCTGCTCAGCTTGGTCAGCATAAGCCAACGCCTGTGCCATCCAATATTGATCTTGCTCTAATTCCGTCATGAATTTTATGTCGTGCTACTATTAATAAGGATTCGTCAAGAGCAAATATACCACATATTATTGCTAAAATTACCAAAATGACGTGGCTCAACACGGCACACTTACGCTATAATTCGCCGCTTTTTTTATTTCTTGAGCTCAAACACACGGGTATAACATGAAATTTCCGGGACGCCGTAGGCATAAACACTATTTTCCAGTGGAAGAAAAAGACCCTCTAATAAACCAATTGGGCAATGACGACAGATTAAAACGCAGCTATATATGTGGCATTGACCAAATTGTCGTAGATATTGAAGCTAAAGTAGATCAAGCCTTTCTTGATGAATTTGGCCTGCAGCGTGGTATGTCGCAAGTGATAGCCAGTGATATTACCAATGCGTTATACGAGCGTTTAAAGCGCGAAGATATGGTTGATTACGAGTTTGCTGGTGGCACCATTGGTAATACCATGCACAATTACTCAGTGCTTGCAGATGATCGCTCAGTATTACTTGGTGTGATGAGTGAGAATATCAATATAGGTAGTTACGCTTATAAGTTTTTATGTAATACATCTAGCCGTGTTGACCTTGATCACTTACAGCCTGTTGATGGCCCTATTGGTCGTTGCTTTACATTGATTGATGACAGTGGCGAACGCACATTTGCTATCAGCGCTGGATTAATGAACTATCTGCGTCCTGAGTCTATTTCACAAAGCTTGATCCAAGATGCGTCAGCCTTGGTGATTAGCGCATATTTAATGCGTACCACTGGTGGTGAAACAATGACGCAAGCAACCATGCAAGCGGTTGAATATGCGAACCAAGCTGGTGTACCTGTGGTATTGACTTTAGGCACTAAGTTCTTAATCGAACAAGACCCTAGTTGGTGGGCTGAATTTGTCGCTAAGCATGTCGATATTTTAGCAATGAATGAAGAGGAAGGTGAAGCGATTACAGGTTTCTCTGATCCGCTACTTGCTGCCGATAAAGCGCTTGATTGGGTTGATTTAGTTATCTGTACAGCAGGGCCCAAAGGCTTATTTATGGCAGGTTATGTTGAAGACAGCGTAAAACGTGAAACTGAATACCCTTTATTACCTGGTGCTATTCCTGAATTTAACCAATACGAATTCTCACGTGCGATGCGTAAAGCGGATTGCCCAAACCCAATTCGTGCTTATAGTCATACTGCACCTTATATGGGTGGCCCAGATACCATTAAAAATACCAATGGGGCTGGTGATTGTGCGCTAGCGGCCGTTTTACATGATTTATCTGCGAACGAGTATCACAAACTGAATGTGCCAAACTCGGCAAAGCATGAACAAGCAGCCATCACTTACTCGTCTCTTGCACAAATTAGTAAATACGCTAACCGAGCAAGCTATGAAGTATTGGTACAGCACTCTCCACGCCTTTCTCGCGGATTACCTGAACGCGAAGATTCACTGGAAACTTCTTACTGGGATAAATGATACCCAGTAAGAAAAACACTGAGCTCAAGTTAAAAAATGGCCGTGCCGAGTTCTTCACTTAAGAATTCGAGTGCGGCAATACCAGCCACAGAATTGCCAACCTTATCAAGTCCAGGTGACCATACAGCCACCGTAAATTGATTTGGCAACACCGCAATAATGCCGCCCGCTACGCCTGACTTACCCGGCATACCAACACGATACGCAAAATCTCCCGCAGCATCATACAAACCACTGGTAAATAATAACGAGTTTAATTGCTTCGTTTGCTTCGCGGTCAATAACTGTTGTTTACTGTGTTGACAATAACCTTGATTTGATAAGTATGAAAAGGTCTTAGCCAGCTCCACACAATCTAGTTCTATCGCACAATAATTAAAATAAGACCACAACACTTCTTCTACGTCATTGTTAAAGTTACCGAATGACTTCATCAAATAAGCCATCGCCGCATTTCTATACCTATGCTCAAACTCAGACTGTGCAACTCGTTTATTTATTTTAACTTTGTCATTGCCTGATTGTGCGCGATAATGCTCTAACATTGTATGAATTGGCGCACCTAAGCGAGAATATAGGGCGTCGCACGTCACGATTGCCCCAGCATTAATAAATGGATTTCTTGGTAAGCCATTTTCGAACTCTAATTGAGTCAGTGAATTAAAAGCGGTACCTGAAGGCTCTTTTCCCACTCGCTGCCATAACTCATCACCGTAGCGTTGCAGTGCCATGGTTAAGGTCATTACTTTTGATACAGACTGCACTGTAAAACGTGCGTCAATATCACCTGCACTGAAGCTTTGACCATCATTGGTTTGAATTGCAATTGAGAACTGCCCTAAGCTTTGCTCTGCAAGTGCAGGTATATAGTCGGCGACAGTGCCTTGATACAGTAAGGGCTTTATATGATCAATGACTCGATCTAATACTGCTTGATAATCAGCCATAGTTTTTATTAAAAAGTGAAAAGAAGCCGAGTCTAACATAAAAAAAGGGCCTATCTAGGCCCTATTCATCTTAAATGTCGAGATTTATCTCAGCTTAACGTAATTCCATTTCCTGGATGATTTCGTGTGCTATTTCCGGTGTTGTGCTAACAGGCTTTGCATGTAAATTGGCTTTTAACTGACCTTTACGATGTTTAAGTGCGGCATCTAATTTTTTTGCTGCACTTGCGATCGCCGGGTACATTACTTCATTCTCACCTTTGACTGAAATACTCACACCCGAATAGGTAGTTGTAATTTCAGTGTAAAACTTTTTATGCTCGTTACTGATAATTATGTCAATCGACAACAGTGAAGGAAAGTGACTCGCTATTTTGGCAAACTTTTCTTGGACGTGGCTTTTCACTGAATCAGTAACATCTACGTGGTGGCCTGAAAGATTAATTTTCATAGGGTATCCTTTTTTTTGCTTACCTCACTAATAGTATTGAGGCCATTCTCAGAATACTCAAGATCAAAATGTAAGATATTTTTAATAAATTGCAAACTCATGACTTAGGTCATAGTTCAATGTTACACCTTATTAATGAAAATCATTCGGTTAGTTTGAAATACGCAACATTCAATCATCACTGGTATATGACGCCTCCATTGCTGCACTCCCTAATCAATCGATACTTAGCACCTCCAACACTTATTACTTAACCTCAGGTTTGGATAAGGGTTTTAGAATAGAAAATGTTTTGAAAACAAACTTACGTACAATCCAATGATGATATTTTGTGCAAAATCAAGGCGCTTTTATGCACTAATAGCGGGCTATTACAAATGAAAGCAACGCCGAGAGTGAGAAAAATAGCTTTATTGGGCAAATTCGCTTATCCAGAGCTGAGGTTACTTATATAAATACAATTAAAATTACCTGCACGGGTGATAAAGTTTCATTTATCCTTGTTTGCACTATATTGAATAAATCGGTGACCTTCATACATTAGGACAAGCCTGTGACAACACCACGAATTCTAATTATTGACGATGAAGATTTCTACCGCACGTTATTACAAAAAACCTTTGCTCATTTCACGGTAGATGTTGCGTGCTCAGGTGAGCAAGGTGTAGAACGTGCACAAGCTTTTAAACCTGACTTAATTCTGCTTGATGTGGTTATGACTGGGATTTCTGGGTTTGAAGTATGTACGCAACTTAGAAATATGCAGGTCATGCAAACAACACCCATCGTGTTTATTTCTAGTCTCACTTCCGTTGATGGCCATATCAAAGCTTACGAAATAGGCGCCAACGATTTCATCTCTAAAACAGTACATCCAGATGAAATAAAAATTAAAGTTGAAGCCATTCTTACGGCTGAACAGCAACACTATGAAGCACTCGATACCATTGACGAAACAGAGTCTCTGTTACTTGATTTACAAAAACAAAACGCCTACATGAAGGCCATAAGCTTATTTATGCAGGCTAGCCATTATTGTGCTGATATGAAAAGTCTAACACAAGTATTACTTAATACTGTGCACTCATTAAACCTCAATGGTGTGATTCACTTTAAACAGACTAAAAACACCGTTAGCTCATCCAATCACGTTGCCAAACTAGAAAAAGAACTACTGAGCCACCACAAAGATCTGGACCATATTCATAAGCTTGCTCAAGGGGCGGTTATTTTTAATTGGCAATCAGTGGCGTTTTTAGCTAAGAATGTTGGTGAACAATTAGATGTTATTGCACACCTCATGGATGCACTTGAAATGGCCATTACGCATATTATGCGTCAAGCCAGCTTGGTCGCGCAGATCCTATCAATTGAAACCCATAACAAAGCCATTTTAGACAGTATTCAGAGCTCGGTTAATAATTCGAAAAGCCACTTAAAGTCTCAGCTTTTTGAGTCTGGGTTGGTGTCTCAGTTTGATTTACAAGATGAAAGTGACTTAGATAAACTCATTACAGACTCTGGTGATGATCTTTACCAACTCATTCACAACTTTAATGGTAATGCCGAGAAGGTAACCACCTTATTAGGTACCTTAAAAAAACCACCACACGAACTACGCTTTCTCTTTAAAGAAAACCCTCAAGATTCTAACAATGTACTGTTTTAAAAGCACCAATGGTTTAACTCACGACGCTGGTACTGCTATACCGACCTGAGCTAAACGCGCTTGACGCCATTGTAACCAGCTAAGATTAGCATTCGACTCAATAAAAATACGATACTCTGACACTTCTAAGTTGTGCGTCGTATTTGCAAGCTCTAATAATAATAGGGCACTATTTAAACTGAGCCATAGTGTATGTTGTGTACGGCTAAAATTAAACGCATCTTGCGCTGACAATATTGCCTGAGGAACATCGCCATTTGCTTGATGATACTGTGCATCTAAGTAAGCCTTTAACGCTGGTTTCTTAACTTGATCAATCACTGTTTTTGCAGCACTAAAGTTATTTTCTCTTAGATATAGCTTACTTAAGGCCTCGACAGCACTAAAAAAAACCCATTCATTGTCTGGTGTAACCGGCATTCGTAATACTTCATGAAAAAAGTGCTGTTTCTCCTCAGTAGTCGCTGCAAACAAAGCAAAATGATAAAAGGGCAGCATATAATGAGAACCATCCAGTTCATATTCAGCCAATAATGTTTTGGCTTGATAAAGGTGATCATAACTGGCTTTGTCAAAGCCAAATTTACGCGCCTTAATTGACAACAACGTATATGCACGAATTTCCTGTACCGGTTTTCTTGCTAAACGCGCTAAGCTGGCTGCTGCATATAAATACGTTTTGACTTTGTCATAGTCACGGTTGTCATGAGCCAAATCAGCAAGTGATTTATTCACCTCACTTTGTAAACCATATAGCAAAGTGTCTGAGAATAGCGTATTCGCCTGCTCATAGAGTGCCAGTGCCAGCGCTTGCTTCCCTTTTGCGGCAAATAACGCACCTTTTAGCCACTTGCCATAAGCATAATACAAGGCATGTTGTCGTTCCGTACTTAATGTTAAAAGCTGCTCTATGTAACCATCAGCAGCATCGAACTTGTCTTCATCGATAAACCGTTCAGCTAGTTTTTGTAGCACACTTAAGTTTAGTGGGAACTGGCCATTTAATAACACTAACTCTGCTGAAACATTCGCACTTTGCTGCTGAATAAAATAACGAGAGTTACTCAATATACGCATTTGTTCGATGACTTTACCACTCAACTCTGTCATATCTTGCGCGTATAAATAACTGACCCATTGCCGTTCATAACCTTGTATTAAAAGTTCAAACATATAAGGCTGAAATAGCTTAGTGGCTTCATTATAATTCTCATACAGTGTGCCCGAAAACAAAAGCGCCGTGTTACCCTTTTGCAGTGTATGATAAGTCATGTAAGGCGAGTTAAAAAACTGCCCTTCATTCACATGTTCTAGTTTATTGCTCGGTATATTAAATTCACTACTCAGTAATTGATTTAATTGCTCAGTTTCTTGAGCCAATTTTTTATTGCTTTGTAAAGTAAGTGGTAAAAATACACTATCAAACTGAGAATCAACAAAATGCTTGCCATTAAATACGCTACTTGCTGAAATGTATATAATGAAAAATAAACTAATACAAAGTATAACCCCAGCATAAACAAACGAGTTATAAGAGCGCTTCTTATAACTCGCACTCTTATCTTCACAACTTAAAGATATTGCGTTGCTTAACTTAACTGATAATGGCTCTATTTTGTTCGTTGCAGGTCTTACGCTGTTTAATTCAATAGACGCAGACTCTGGTTCCGTTATTGAATGTACATTGTCTATAATATCTTCTAAAGGGATATTCCATTGATAACCTTTTTTAGGAAAGGTTCTAATGGCACTTTCACCCAGTAACGCACGTAACTGACTGATGTTTTGAAATATGACTTGTTCTGACACCACTTTGTGTTGCCATACTGCTGCCAATATTTCCTCTTTACTAAACACCCTTGCTGGCTCACTAATCAGTAAAGTAAGTAACTGTATTTGGGTATGGTTCAATGAAACAAACTGCTGTTCTTGGGAAAGTAAACCTTGCTCTACATCAAATTGAAAGTTTAAAAAATTAATCATTATTATTTTATAGCAACTGTCATTAGTTGATAGATTAATCTTTAAATGGGTATTTGCAAACCAAAATAATCCAACGTTCGCTTTGCTGCAAAATAAATAGATTGAATTTCAAACAACAAGTACGTCCTTATACTTACTGTTTGACAATAATAAAAACTATAAACGCCGTATATCCATCCAATTAACCGACAACCGAGCTTCAAGCCCTTGCAATGACAATGTATGCTCACCTTCGGGTAAGTTGATGTGTACATCTTGGACAACTTGCCACCCTTGCTCAGACAAAGTCGAAAATGACGTAATTACTCGACCATTAAGCTTAACTTCAACACGCTTGCTGCTGCCCGTATGATACACCCTCGGCTGCAAAGCATATTGCCCCGCCGTTGCTACATCAATTTTGTACTGTGCTTTCGCCAAGCCTAAGCTTGCAAACACGCGGTCCTCTTTCGCTTCTTGCACTGAGTTCATAACTTCAATATCAGTACCTTGTGAAAAGGCCTCCCCTTCAATTTTACCTGGTATGGCATGTGTAATATAGGCCGATGAGTCAATCGTTTCGCTGTGCAAGCTCGGCCTATCACCATAATAAGCAACCACAGAATAACGCGCTTTATGTGGTAGAGGGTTTAAGTCTGTAACTCGCCCATTTATACCAGAGCCAACAATAACCTCTTTATGATTATTCAAAAGATCTTGTCTGATCACTTGATATGTTGGCTGTATTTCATCATTGCTTAGCTGCCAACTTAACTCGACTTTCTCTTTAAATTCAGTGAGCTTTACGCCCGTCACTTGCTTTGGATAGTTTGCTACTTGTGCATGTACTCGCCTAGCTTTTACGTGTTCTTTTTTAAGCGTGTTCACAAACCAAGTAGAGCCTTCTTGCGACTCAAGCTGTTGTCCAGCGGTATCACGCACTACCCGAAACCCTTCAATTGCCCCTAAAAAGTCCCGGCTTTTTTGAGAACGCTCCAATACATTTTGAATTCCCCAATGCCAAGCGCCACCCTTAGAAAAAAAGGCCTTGCACTCCTTTCCAGTCTTGGTGACACCTTCACTTTTCAACTTATCGGTATCACTAACATAACAATCTGCCATAATTTCGTTCGCGTTACCCACTAAATCATGCACACCATATTTATCGGCTTTATACATACCAACCATAGCGAGCGTTACCTCTTTATCGCTACAGTTCTCAACATTGTAAGCTGCAGTGTAAGACGCACCGTATAATTTTTCAGACATATTTTGAGCATGTAAATCAGCCAAATTAGCCACATCACATATTTGCTCACGCTTTTTACCCTCTGCTTTTATGTATTCTTGTAATCCGCCACTTTCAATAACATATTGCCACTGAGCTTCAGACAACAAACGATAATCTTTGCCCGTTTTACGTGATAACCACTGCGTATACGCAACGGCATTATCATAGTTAATACATACAACAGGATGAAACTCTGAGAACCGATATATATTATTGTCCCAACTACCATCACTCGGACCGCTAAACCACCCTGAATCAATACGATGTGAGCAATTGTTCGCACTTTCATATCCTGTGTCAGAAATAAATCGGCTATATTCAGCAACGGTCAATTCATATTTAGCCATCTGAAATGCGGGCACCGTGACATCATAACTTTCATCATTTTCGGTTTGTACCGTAAAACTCCCTGCAGGAATACTCGCCATTGGCGGCTCAATTACGTCTGCTGCCCAAACCCGATTACCGTATAGCAATACCAATGTAGCTAATGTTATTTTTTTCATTCCAGCTCCAATTTACTTTTTTCGAAAAGTTCCAAGGCCACTGTAGATCGTTACCAACGCGACGTCTTATCAGTTTTATAAAAGTTTCCTATCATATTTATAATAAATAAAATCATAACGTTACAATTTACAAATAGAAAAACACAGCTTAAAACGACAATTCAATATAGGCTGATTAAATTCAGAATAAACCTTTAGACAATAACCCTACTTTCATTGCAAAATAGTCCTGATTTGAGATAACCAAGGAGTAACATGAAGGGTATTAAAAACTTTGTTTTCGATTTAGACGGAACACTTATTTTTGAAGGCAAACCTCTCACAAGCGCACTCAGTGACACGCTCATAGAATTAGAGGCCGCAGGTATTAATACTTACTTTGCAACAGCCCGACCATTAAGAGATACGTTGCCAGTCCTACCCAAACATTTTTGGGATCACACCTTAATTGGATGCAATGGAGCAATGATCAGCAAAGCACAGCAAGTCACCAATGCAAATGCTTTTAATAAAGCACAAATAGTACAGTTACTTGAATGGCTTGACCGTGAAGGTATTGCTTACCTTTATGACGGGCATTACGATTATGCAATTTCAGACAAGCCGCATGAATTTCATCAGTGGGTCGCTAAGCTTGGCACACCTCCCACTTGTAATGCGAGCTTACGTGAACAACAAGTCATCAAACTCTTAGTGCTTGAAGGAAGTCGTTATAAAGAAATAAAAGCCTACTGTGAGCAACATTTTGATAAGTTCTCTTTTTATCACCATAGCGGTACGGATTGCTTTGATATTGTCACTGAACAAAGCAACAAACTTTCTGCGCTACAATTATTGCAGCTCGACTTGTCGTCAACCATGTGTTTTGGCAATGATCACAATGACGTCGCGATGTTAAATGCGGCAAAAAAAGCGGTTGTGGTAGGCCGTGGTATTTCGCTCACCCGCCCCCATACTCTGGTATGCAAAAATACCATACATACACATTTGCAAGCTTTACTCGAGACAAAACGCGCCTCATAGCAGAAACGCTTTA